>JAGRJO010000072.1 GCA_020442725.1 Lysobacterales bacterium | reverse complement strand
TGCTTGTCATAAACACCTCTGTTTAAATGGTTTATAATAACCTTTTCAGATGTGTCCGTAAAATCGGGGTAGAACCCGTGATGAGTCCTCAGAATGCTGTGGATGCAATCCATTCTCATATATGAGGATATGACATCTATAAATTGATGATCATCGGAATTGAAAACACTCAAACGAATCATCGAAGATGACATCCGGATTGGAGTTGGGCTGATAGATGTCACATTGTTCAAAATTATAAAGATAGTCATCATCATTGCCAAAATTAATGCGAAAGGCATCGATATATCCAATGAATGACTTCCCCCATCCGGAACCGACTCCGGTATTTATGCCAATGATATAAGTATTAGCTCCGATAGAAATGACAGGGTCTCCGCCAATTCCGGTAGGGTTGCCGTTTATCCAGTCATCAAGAGTCGAATTATAGTTCTGTATCACGCCGGAACCTCCCGGACTACTTTGCACATAAACCCAGAAATTATCATTTATCATGTCAGTCAGTTCCCAGCTGTCTTCAGGAGCCGGGTTGATACCGTTATAAACTCCTTCCCATATCAACAAACCAAAGGTGTCGTCAGCCGGACTCCCCACTGTTCCTCCGTCATCGAAAAATAACAAACGAACAGCCGGAATGAAATGTGGGGAAGTAGTACTCGCAGAATCTCTGTACCAGGCGATATTGAGTGCAGATACATTTCCCAGAGTGCGATTGGGGAAATCAATTGTATCCGATGATACTTGCCATAAAAATTGAAAATCCGCTTTATCCTGTCCGTTTGTTATGGTATCCGTAGCAAACATTAATGAGCCATCTCCAAAAAGAGGAACATTTCCATTCATTTCAACCATTGCATCCTCTCGGATATTGACTGGATTCCAGCCTTGAGGATGATTTGGAGTGATTATGATTTCTTCAAAGGCTGAACTGTCAAAAAAAATTGTCAGTAAGCAAATTATACTCAGTATTTTCATTTTTATTCCTTATTCCCGAATTTGTTAATTGTAACATGAAAAAAGATGGAAGTAATTGTCCCTGAGTCGCAATGGCTTGGAATCAGGGAATTAACTGTTTGGCAACATATTGAGCATATTCTTCAGCATCTCGACTATCCGGAAGCGAGCCGTAAAGTGTTTTGGACATGTGCAAAAAGCCTACATAAACCGAATAAGCCATCAGCGATTGCGACTTTGCCTGTGCTGTATCATAGCCCATTTGCAGATAAGAGTCCTGCAAATAGGAAAGTCTTTCCAATGTCACTTCTTTGAGGATTTTAGAGATGATATTATCCGAACGATCTGCCAGTAAGGTGCTGTAAATCAAGTGGGTCTGAATCGGTTCGGCACTCAGTTTAAACCAGGCAAGGAGCCTTTCTTTCGGATTTTTGACCGGTAAAATTTTTTCATTAATGAGTTCCTTGTCTTTTTCTCTCCAACGATTCAGTGCTTGTTTGACCAGATCCTCTCTGTTACTAAAGTGCCAATAAAAACTTCCTTTCGTCACTCCCAATTCCTTCGCAAGCGGCTCGATTGCAACTTTGGAAACACCCTGGTGTGCAATTACATTTAAAGCTCCTTCTTGCCAGTCTTCGGCGGTTAATAGTTTCTTTTTCGCAACTTGATTCATAATGTTAATTAAACACGAAACAATAAAAGAATTAAAGAAAAAACTGTAATTTTCCCTGATTACCATACGCTAGCGTATTGACATTTAAATAAATTCAGTCCATACTTTAGCGTATGGTATAACTCTTGGAGACGAGAAATGAATTTTTTAATCCTGTTTTCAGCTCTTTTATTAGCAACATTTGCGTGTTCCTATTTAAGAACAAATTTAAAAACATGGACTGCTGTTTCGGCTATTACAATGTTTTTCACAACATGGAACTACACAACCGGTTGGTTTGCAGTTGGTTTGGTTTGGGTGCTTTTTATAGCGGCAGCAGTAGTTCTGAATATGAAAGATATTCGTCAACAGCTGATTACTGATCCGTTTTTAAAATTCTACAAGAAAGCTCTGCCGCATCTTTCTGAAACAGAGAAAATTGCGTTGGAATCAGGAACGGTTGGCTGGGATGGAGAATTATTCAGCGGAAAACCGAATTTCAAGAAATTACATGATATTCCCGCTCCGCAATTGAGTTCTGATGAACAATCCTTTCTGGATGGCCCGGTTGCAGAGCTTTGCAGTATGATTGATGAACACGAAATCAATCAAGAAAGAGGTGATATGCCGGAAAAGGTTTGGAAATTCATTCGCGACAATGGCTTTATTGGAATGATAATTTCTAAAAAACATGGCGGATTAGGATTTTCGGCTTTAGGTCATTCGATGGTTTTGCAAAAAATTGCCAGTCGCAGCGTCACTGTTGCAGCAACAGTTGCGGTTCCTAATTCATTAGGGCCTGCTGAATTATTGCACCATTACGGAACTGAAGAACAAAAAAAACATTATTTACCTCGTTTGGCATCTGGAAAAGACATACCCTGTTTTGCTTTAACCGGTCCGACAGCCGGTTCAGATGCGACCTCGATTCCTGATACAGGTGTTGTTTGTGAAAGAACATTTAACGGTAAGAAACAACTGGGTATTTCTCTGACATTTGACAAAAGATATATCACTTTAGCACCCGTTGCTACAGTCGTTGGTCTCGCTTTTCAAATGCTTGATCCGGATGGTTTGCTCGGCGATAAAAAACAACTAGGTATTTCATTGGCATTGATACCACGCGATACCAAAGGTCTGGATATTGGCAATCGCCACAACCCTCTCGGTATTATGTTTATGAATGGACCGGTGCGAGGAAAAGATGTTTTCATTCCAATGGATTATTTGATTGGCGGCGAAAAAATGATTGGTAAAGGGTGGAAAATGCTGGTTGAGTGTTTATCAGTCGGCCGCGCGATTTCGCTTCCTTCCTGTTCGGCTGGTGGTTCAAAAATGGTTACTTATGCGACCGGTGCCTATGCTCGAATTCGCAAGCAATTCAATATGCCAATTGGTCGTTTTGAAGGAATTGAGGAAAAACTTTGTGAAATTGCTGGTTTAACTTATTCGAGTGCTGCTACTTCAGCAATGACAGCTTTAGCGGTGGATCAGGGTGAAGTTCCGGCTGTACCTTCAGCAATAGCCAAAATGCATGCAACAGATATGTCGCGTACAATTATTTCACACGCGATGGATATTCATGGTGGTAAAGGTATTATTCTTGGACCGAAAAACTATCTGGGCAGAGCCTGGATGGGTACACCTATCTGGATTACGGTTGAAGGTGCGAATATCCTGACTCGTTCCATGATTATCTTTGGACAAGGCGCGATTCGCTGCCATCCTTATGTTCTGAAAGAAATGGAAGCCGCGAATATAGAAGATGCGCAACAAAGACTGGAGAAATTCGATGATTTGTTGTTTAAGCACATCGGCTACAGCTTTAGTAATGCAGTTCGTTCATTCTTCATGGGCTTGGGCTTGTGGAGATTTGAAAAGTCTCCGGCTGATAAATTCACCAAGAGATTTTATGCAAGAATCACTCGTTACAGTGCTGCATTTAGCTTGGCAGCAGATGTTTCGATGTTAACTCTGGGTGGTGCATTGAAGAAAAAAGAAAAAACTTCGGCTCGTTTAGGTGATATGTTGAGTCACTTATACATGGCTTCAGCGGTACTGAAACGCTACAGAGATCAAGGCTCGCAAAAAGCGGACCAATCATTAGTTGCCTGGACTTTACATCAACATTTTTACAGAATTGAACAAGCTCTTAAATTACTAACTTACAATTATCCCAATAAAGTTGTTGGTTTTATTTTACGTCGTTTGGTTCTTCCTCTCGGAAACCATGAACTTCCGGCGGGAGATCTCTTAGGACATAAAACTGCTAGCTTAGTGTTGAATCCAAATGAAACCAGAGCTCGTTTAACCGATGGAATCGACAAAGATGTCAGCAAATTCAATGTTGTTGCTCAAATGAACGAAACATTGATTAAGGTGATTGACGCCGAACCTTTGGAAAGACGTATTTTAAAGGCAATCAAAACCGGTGATGTTGATGAAATCAACCCATCCGGTCAATTGCAACAAGCTCTGGATAAGGAAATTATCAATAAAGCGGAGTTTGATAAATTGACCGAAGTCAGAGCAGAAGTTTCTGAAATTGTTGCTGTCGATGATTTTCCGTTTGATGCTTTTGACAGAGTTGGCAAAAAGAATGCCAAAATAACTAAAATAAAAGCTGCATAAAAACTCAGGGGAGCAATTGCTCCCCTTTTCTTAAAACGTATTTGTGGGTTTCTCAATTCAAAAAGAAATATTTCGCTAAAAATAACAATGAAATCAAATAAACACTGGTATTCAAATCCTTAGCCTTGCCGGAGAACAATTTGATTAAGGTGTATGCAATAAAACCCATTGCTATACCTTCAGCGATAGAAAAAGTTAAGGGCATCATTACGGATGTAATCACAACCGGAGCTGTTTCACTCAGATTATTCCAATCAATATTTTTTATCGAGGCAATCATTAGAACTGCGACAAAGAATAAAGCCGGAGCAGTTGCAAAGTTTGGTATCATTGCTACCAAAGGCGAAAAGAATAACATGAGCAAAAATAAAATAGCGGTGGTAAAAGCTGTTAATCCAGTTCTACCGCCAGATACCACTCCGGCTCCGCTTTCAATATAGCTGGTGGTTGAAGAGGTTCCAAATACAGCACCTGCAACTGTTGCTCCTGAGTCTGCAAGCATTGCCTTTTCAACCCTCGGAAGTTGCCCGTTTTTATCCAGCAAATCGGCTTTATCAGCAACCGCAATCAATGTTCCGCTGGTATCAAATAAGTCGACAAATAAAAATGTTATAATAATTGGCAGTAATGCCAAATCCAAAACTGCTGAAAAGTCCAACTGAGCCAGCGTCGGCGCCATTGATGGAGGAATTGAGATAATTCCTTTATATTCAGTTAAATCAAATATCAAGGATATCATCGTGATTGAAATGATCCCGATAATTATTGCTCCCGGAATTTGGCGAATATACAGAGAAGCAATGATAAAAAATCCGGCAAATGCTAATAATGATGACTTTGAACCGACATCTCCTAAACCAACTAAAGTTGCTTGGTTGGCAACTATAATTCCCGAATTCTGCAAAGCAATCATCGCTAGAAACAAACCGATACCTACGGAAATAGCATATTTGAGTGAGCGAGGAATACTGTTAATTATCCATTTACGGGTTTTGAATACACTTAACAATACAAACAAAATACCAGACCAGAAAATACAGCCCAAGGCGATTTGCCAGCTATAACCCATTCCCAAAACAACACCATAGGTAAAAAATGCATTCAGACCCATGCCCGGAGCCAGAGCAATCGGATAGTTTGCCAGAAAGCCCATCAGAGCAGTTCCAAATGCCGCTGCCAAACAGGTTGCAACAAAGACCGCACCATAATCCATTCCTGCTTGTGATAGGATTTGTGGGTTGACAGCAACGATATAAACCATTGATAAAAAAGTGGAGATACCGGCAATGATTTCAGTCTTAACATTTGTGTGATTCTGTTTGAGTTTAAAAATTCTCTCTAGCATGAAGCTCTCTCTCTTTATTTTATTTTAGCCAATATTATTTTATTTCTTCCTTGGTTTTTTGCCTGATAGAGCGCATCATCGGATTTTTTCAACTGTAATTCAAGCTCATCATCCTTTTCACAGAAACCCAAACCGGCAGAAAAGCTGATTACATCTTGGCTTAGCTTTAACTCATCTGCAATTTGAAACATATTTTGATTGAGCAAGAGCACTTTTTCGTAGGCTTGTTTTTCATTACACTGATGCAGAATGATTAAAAACTCTTCTCCTCCCAGTCTTCCAACTTTATCGGGCTTTTGAATAAAACGCTGACACAATTTCGCAAACTCTACTAAAACTTGATCGCCGACAACATGACCAAATTTATCATTAATTTTCTTGAAGTAGTCTAAGTCAACCATACACAAATAAAGTTTTTCTCCTTTGCCTAGCGATTGCTTTTCTTTTTCGAGATACTCAATAATATGTAAGCGGTTTGATAATCCTGTTAGACCATCTGTGTGAGCTAATTTTTGCAGCTCCTTTTTCTGTTGTCTGGAATTATGAGCCAGCAAGATTAAGAAAAATACAATCGTCCCGGCTATAATGATACCTAACCAAAGTATTTGGTTTTCCTTTTTTTCTCTGAACAATATAAATTTATTTTTTTCGTTTTCTCCTGCTAGTAACAGGTTTTCTTTTTCTTTACTTTCAAGCTCATATCTGGCTCGTAGTTCATGAAGTTTTTCAGTACTTTGTTTTGATAGGTATTTTTGTTTTAAAACATAAGTGCTTTCGAGCAATTCGTAGGCCTCCTGATACTGTCCTTTTGCGGCCAATATCATAGCTTTCTGTTCTCGTGACTTCATGGATTGAGTTGGCATTTTATCAGGCGATAGATATGTAAGAGACCTTTTAAAAGCATTCTCAGCTTTTTCAACATCGCCTATTTTTATATAAACTTCAGCAAGTGAGTCTAACGAATCCCAAGCCTTGGAAACACTTCCCCCATCAGCAAAAATTTCAGACGCTTCAGAATACATTTGCAACGCCTGTTCATAGTTTTTATTTTGAAGCTCTATCAAAGCCAATTCATTCAAAGCATAGGCAACTCCTTGTCTATCGTCGATTTTTCGGGAAATTTCCAACGACTCTTGCAATTGTGATTGACCCAAATCCCTATTGCCAATATTGTTATTTGCTCGTCCCAAACCATACAATGAAATAGATAACTCCAATAAATTCTTGGTTTTTCTTTGATATTCAACTGACTCCTGAAAGAATGGGATACTCAACTCATTCTCGCTTCGATATTCATAAACAAGAGCAATGCTTCCGGCAATTGACCCTTTGGTCATGAAATCTCCGGAAACCGGGGCAAGTTCATAGGCCAGCATAAAAGACTTTAGTGCCTCAGAGTGCTTGCCCTGAGTGTTATATAAATAGCCGACAGCAATAAGAGAGTCCACATAGTATTCTCTGTAATTTTCTTTCATCCAAGCGGATGCTGCTAATGCCAAAGGCAAACCTTCATCTGCCCGATTTAAAACATCTAACGCTTGTGACTTTGCTAGGTTGATTCTATGCCAGAACCATGTTTGGCTCATTTCATCAACTAAAATCAGTGCTTGATTGGCATATTCGAGAGCTTTTTGAGGGTAAACTAAACTCAAATAGAGTTGGCTAAAAGTGTAATAATGCTGGGCCTTAGTCAAATTGTCAGCTCTGGAAATATCTATTGCCTGTAGTTGCTCCAACGCGATTTTTGGATTGTTTCCTATTTGCTGATTGAGTTCTCTATAAATTGGAGCCAGTTGTGTATTTTGTGCTCCATTCACAAAAAAACCATGTGTTAGCATTGCAACTACAAAAACAAATTTATAAATCACTCTCATAAAAATTTCCCGATATCCGATAGCTAATATACCGAAAAAACTATTGAACTCCATCAAATCACAACAAAAAAACAAAAACTCATTATTTAACTTGGTTAGTTAATCATTTGTTGTATCATTCAGTTTTTAAAATCTAGTCACAACATAATAAGTATGACAAACCAATCACAATACACTATCAAAATGCTTGTGGCTGCTATTATTATCAGCACATCGTCAGTGTGGGTGAAAACGGCCGCTGTTGCACCGAGTGTTTCCGGCTTTTATCGGATGTTTATTGGCGGAACAGTATTGTTGGCTATATGTTTTATTCAGCGTTTAAGACTTTGGCACAACACAAAACATTTACTTTGGTTGTTTTTAGCCGGTTTCTTTTTTGCTTGTGATTTGTTCTTCTGGCATCGCAGCATCTTTTTTGTTGGCCCGGGTTTAGCAACAGTTCTCGGAAATTTTCAGGTTTTTTTCATGGCACTAGCCGGATATCTGTTTTATCGTGAAATCATTAGACTGACTTTTTTTATTGGTTTAATTTCAACCATGACAGGGTTGTTTTTAATGGTTGGAATCAACTGGTCAGACTTGACTGGTGATTATCAGTTGGGAGTTATTTATGGTATTCTCACTGCGGTTGCCTATACCGGGTTTATGCTTTCACTTCGCCATGTGCAAACTGATGAAAGTGGCTTGTCTGCTATTGCCAACTTAGGGATTACGTCAATTTTCACCGCACTAATTCTGTTTGCAGAATTGACAATTGAAGGCCTGGATATTGTTTTACCAAATACACAGGCTTGGGTTTCATTACTAATTCTTGGTGTTTTTTGTCAAGTAATCGGTTGGTTGCTAATCACACAATCCATGCCGAAATTATCGACATCAATTGTCGGGGTTTTACTGCTGTTACAACCGGCATTGTCAATGCTTTGGGATGTTCTGTTTTTCTATCGACCCATGAGCAAAATGGACATTATTGGATTAGGAATGGTACTGTTTGGTGTTTATTTGGCAACTGTTAAAAAGAGAGCCAAAAAATCTCATCTTTGACACTTCGGACAATAGAATGTGCTTCTTTGACCTTGGATTATTTGCTTGATTGGTTGATTGCAGTGACGGCAATTTTTAT
>JAGRJO010000071.1 GCA_020442725.1 Lysobacterales bacterium | reverse complement strand
CGGACACATGACTTGTTTGGGCCGTTGTCATGAAAACAATGCTTTTCATTATCAGGGAACAAATTATTCCGGATTAAATCAAAAGCAAATTAAAGATTTGCTTTCCGGTAATAAAAAACCGAAAGCTGATGATTACAATGTAGGAAATTTGGGAGAGATTGTTCTAACCTCTTCGCCTATCAATAATAAAGATTTTGCCGATGCTTTTAACAAAGCCCAAAAATTAGGCAAAGAACAACTTCTGCATCAAATTTCAGTCTCACAACTTCGAGGACGTGGTGGTGCCGGTTTTCCGATTGCAATTAAATTGAAATCAGCAAAAGATGTTGAGTCTGATAAAAAATTCATTATTTGCAATGCTGACGAAGGTGATCCCGGTGCTTATTCCGACCGTTATCTTTTGGAGAAACAACCCTATTCTGTTCTTTTCGGTATCATGTTGTCGGCTTATATTGTTGGTGCAGAATATGGAATATTGTACATTCGGGCTGAATATCCCGAAGCGATAAAAATCGTTCAAAAGGCAATTGATGAAATTCATGCACTCAATCTATTAGAGAACTTCAGATTTAAAGTCATTAGTGCTCAAGGTGCTTATATTTGTGGTGAAGAAACCGCTCTTATCAACTCGATTGAAGGTCAAAGACCGGAAGTCCGTACTCGTCCGCCCTTTCCTGCACAACAAGGGTTGTTTAACAAACCGACTGTTGTTAACAATGTCGAAACTCTTGCAAGCCTTTATTCAATTGTTACCAAAGGTGGAGAATTTTACAGCGGATTAGGAACAGATAAATCCAAAGGCACAAAATTAGTTTCGCTGGATTCTTTCTTCAACTCACCGGGAATTTACGAAATTGAAATGGGAGCTTCATTATATGATGTCATTGAAAAATGCGGTGGTGGTTTTAAGCAACCTGTCAAAGCCTTGCATATCGGCGGACCACTTGGCGGAATTGTTCCGATTGAAAAGGTGAAAGATTTAACTTTGGATTTTGAGTCTTTTGCTTCACAAGGATTTTTGCTCGGTCATGCTTCTGTTGTTTCTATTCCTGAGTCTTTTCCTATAATTGAATACTTGCATCACCTGTTTGAATTCGCTGCTTATGAAAGTTGCGGCAAATGCTTTCCCTGCCGTTTAGGCACAAAACGTGGTGAAGAATTATTTACAAAAGCAATTCAAAACAAAGAAAAAATCTCGAAAGAATTACTGGATGATTTATTAGACACCTTACAGCAGGGCTCGCTGTGTGCGCATGGAGGTGGAATTCCATTACCAATCAGAAATGCTCTACAATACTTTGAAAGTGAATTGTCAGAATATCTAGAATAGTTTACGAGCGTGTTAGTTTTGGTAGCAATGATTCGATTTGTTGCATCACATCCAGTCGGTCTATCAAGTCACAAACATAGTCGAGTTTATCCGATTCCAGCACTAATAATTTGCTGAGTTTATAATCACCAATCCAGTTTTCATAAAGATTGTGTAATCGCTTGAGATAACTCAAAGGAATATCTTGTTCCATCTTACGACCACGAATTTTTATCCTTTTGCGAATGGTTGGAATCGAACATTTGAGATAAATCATCAAATCAGGCGGTTTAATTGATGCCATGATGCTTTCATAAAAATCCCTGTAAGTTTTCCAATCCCTTTGACTGATTTTCCGCATTTGAAAAAGTGCCGTTGCAAAAATTTCAACATCTTCAAAAATAGTTCGATCTTGAACCACCACACCTGAAGTCGAATCAACATGTTGATGAATTCGAAATTTATTACTGAGAAAATATAGCTGTGAATGAAAAGCCCAACGCTTCATGTCTTTATAAAAATCCTCAAGATAAGGGTTTTCATCATTGGGTTCATAAAACGGCGTGATATCGTAAGTGGACTTCAAAAATTCAACTAAGGATGTTTTGCCTGCACCGATATTTCCGGCAATAGCAATGGTTTTTTTATTGTAGTTTGTCATTTTTCAAGTCCATTCGACCGGGTTGATTTGGTAATATTTCCTCAATTCTTCATACAACTCAGGATGTTTCTTTAGCATTTGTCGGGGTTGCTCGACAAAGTGTTCAGTTATAACTGCAAAGAACTCAGCCGGATTGGTCGCTCCATATTCATCCAGTAATGTTTGTTCTCGCTTTTGAATTTTAAATTTCAGAGTCTTGAATTCTTTACCTAAGACTGAACTCCATTGCTTGATGTTGTTATGTTGTAATATTGGCAAGCCGTCACTTGGACCATTTTCCTGATCCAATTGATGGGCAAATTCATGCATAACCACATTTTCTCCATCGGTGTTATTTTTTCCTCCCTGCGAGGAATGTTGCCAGGAAAGCACAATCGGACCTCGGTGCCAGGATTCACCAAATCTTCCACGATGAAGCTCGCCATCATGATTTTTGTGGGTAAAAACGGTCGGATAAACCAGAATATTTGTTAAATGCGGATAATAATTAGTTTTTCGATTCAGCAATAATAAACAAGCCTGTGCAGCAATAGTGATACGAATCGTGTCATTGATTTCGATTCCCTGATAGCCAACAAAGTTCTTTTCATCCAAAAAAATATTGATATGACCGTGTAACTGTTTTTTTAAGTCATCCGGAAGGTGTTGATATAATTTGAAATGATTGGTTAAAATCTGCTTCCATTCTTGTGGAAAATCATTTCTATAAAGTTTTCTTCGCTTGCTTTCCTTAAGCCATTTTCTGAAAAAATAAACAGCTAAGGGAATCCCAATAACTATCAGCCAATAATAAATTGCAGTCGAGTCCATTTGTTTTCAGAGTTTAACTATGGGCCGCCGTCAAAACCATTTTCAAAAATAATTTCACTACCCAAACTTTGAATGCACGAAGGGAAATTACTGGCGATTCGACCACTAATCAAACCAATAACTGTTGGGTGAAAAATCTCATTACTGGTTCCACAACCGGCACCATTTGGGGCACCAAAATGGCAATAGCTCATTATAGTTCCACGGTTATTTCCTGAAAAAGTCGGACAACTAACTGCACCTGCATAACAACCTCCTTCGCCGTTGTAACACTGATCAACTTCAGGCGTGTAACAATGTGTATGTGGTGATCCAAAATTATGTCCTAATTCATGAGCGACAAACTGAGAAACAAAGCCGACTGAAGCACTGGTTCCTATACGATTCATGCTATAACTCCCAAAGGTCTCTGTGCCACCATTCTGCAACGCTCCTTTATTACAATATTGATTCAACCATGCAACTCCTGAGAAAGATAAACTACCAATATTCTGGCTACTCAGCATCAATGCGAACTCTCTGTCAATATTAGGATAATTAACACGCCAATATTCACCAAAATCATTCAAATAGTTAAAAATACTGGATTCAGTTGGATATGGGTCTGTCGTCGTTCTCAAAAAAGTTGTACCAATCAATAATCGGGTCGCAAAATCTCTTTCATAAAAGACATTCATGTTCACAAATAGCTGAATAATAAAGTTCATAGCTGTGGTTGTATTATTGCCTTTTCCTGCCATCCATTCATTATCAGTATCCACAGCAACGACCGCCTCATAATTAACTGTCCCTTTGGTAAAGCTAATTGCCTTTGATTTTAATGCTGTATTTAAATCTTCAAGAGGATTTCCGGGTTGTTGTTCCATTTTCATATCACATTGTTTCACAACATTGGTATCTTGATTTGGTTCTAAAGGCAATTTGAATGTCATTCCTGTGTGAATGTTACCTTCTATTTCAACACTCACGCCACCATTGTTGTAAAATCCGCCAAGTTCTCCGGTTGATTGATTCACCAACAAACCAACTCCATCTTCAACTGATGAAAATGCCATAACTTCAGGTTTTTCTAATTCTTTTTGACCTTTACTATTTAACAGATAAATTTTACTATTCGGAGCAAAAACATTATATCTATTTAATTTCAAAGGCTTAGAAACTTTTTCTTGAGTTTCAGAATTATTAATAACTTCAAATGGAAAGTTTGAGACTTCCAAAGATTGATTTGATTTCAGGTTCAATAAAGCATTCACTTCACTTTTGCCAATTCTCCAAACAGAAGAACTTAGCTTCACCGTTGATGGTTGTGAAGCCGTTGTGTTTGCATAAAAAGTACTCTGCACATTTTTATCGTTTTTTTCTGGAAGTTGGGCAAAGGCATCTGTACTAGAAAAGATGATGGAAAAAATTAAAATTCTGAAGACAACATTCATAATTATTCCTCCGGTGATAGAATAAACTGGAACTCTCCCATTCTAGCACAACGAAAAGATTTAAGTAAGTTTCAAAAATCGGTGTTAATTCACATATTTACCAAAAACTTTATTTTTAACAGTTAAGTAATAAACCACAGGAACAATCAATAGCGTTAAAATCATTACTGAAAACATTCCGCCGACCATTGGTGCGGCAATCCGGCTCATGATTTCTGCTCCTGTACCTGATGCGGATAATGCCGGCATCAGACCAATAATAATTGATAATGATGTCATCAAAACAGCTCTGACTCTCATGGATGCTCCTGAAATAATAGCATCTTTGAGATTGTTTCCTTCAATAATCTCATCAGTAGTTTTTGATACTGCGGACTTTTCAACCGCTTGTTTTAAGTAAGATAGCATAATAACACCGATTTCCACCGAAACACCGGCAAGTGCAATAAATCCTACTACAGTTGCGACTGAAAAATTAAACCCCAGATAGCTCATAATCCATATCCCTCCAACCATTGACATTGGAATAGTCGCCAGAACCAATATCACATCGGTTATATTTCTGAAATTGATATACAGCAATAAAATGATGATGGCAAAAGTTAACGGTACAATGTAACCCAGTTTTTCTTTGGCTCTTTGCATGTATTCGTACTGTCCTGACCAAGAAATTGAATAACCAACCGGTAAGTTCAGTTCTTTATTAACAATTTCTCTGGCATTTTCAACGTATTTTTGTAAATCAGCAACTTCAGTACTGATAAGTATCCAGCCATTCACCCGGGCATTTTCAGATTTAATCATTCCCGGACCATCTTCGATGTAAATATCAGCAACTTCACCGAGTGTGATAACTTGCCCCATTTGGTTGACAAAGGTTAAGTTTCTTAGTTTCTCAGGAGAGTCACGGTAATCCTGTGGATAACGCATATTAATTGGATAACGTTCTAAACCTTCGATAATTTGTGAAACATTCATTCCACCAACTGATGATGAAATCATTTGTTGAATATCTTTTACGGACATTCCGTAACGAGCTATTTTTTCACGATTGATGTCAACTTTCAGATAGCGGCCACCCGCCGTTCTTTCCGAATAGACTGAATCTGTTCCCTCAATATTGTTCAGAATTTCTTCAAGCTGCTTACCAATTTTTTCAATTACAAATATATCATTTCCCGAAATTTTGACACCCACTGGTGTTTTAAGCCCTGTTGAAAGCATATCGATCCGTGTTTTAATCGGTTCAACCCATGCATTAGTCACCCCGGGGATTTTAACAATACTATCCAACTCTTTTTTCAAGTCGTCTTTAGTCATACCTTCCCGCCATTGTGATTTTGGTTTGAGTTGAATAAATGTTTCAATCATGGTTAAAGGTGCCGGATCAGTTGCAGTATTAGCTCTTCCAACTTTACCAAACACATTTTCCACTTCAGGAATAGTCTTTATCAATTTATCCGTTTGCTGAAGCAACTCTCTGGCTTTACCAATTGAAATTCCCGGATAAGTTGAAGGCATATACATCAAGTCGCCTTCATCAAGTGTCGGAATAAACTCTGAACCAATATTCTTCACCTGCGAAAATCCGACGAAACATAATATCAAAACAGCTAAAATAGTTGTTTTGGGGAATTTCAATAAAGCATTTAATGTTGGGACATATAGAAAATTAAAAAAACGATTGAGCGGATTTTTATGCTCTGAAATAATTTTCCCACGAACACAATATCCCATCAACACAGGAACCAAAGTGATTGCCAGTATTGCCGAAGCTGCCATTGCATAGGTTTTGGTGAATGCAAGTGGAGCAAACATTTTGCCTTCCTGAGCTTCTAAAGTAAAAACCGGAACAAAACTGACAGTGATAATAAGTAAACTGAAAAATAATGCCGGACCAACTTCAGAAGCCGATCGAATCACAATCTGCCAGCGATTTTGTTTGGTTACATTTTCTTTTTCCATGTGCTTGTGCATGTTTTCAACCAAAACCACAGCACCATCAACCATCGCTCCGATAGCAATAGCAATCCCTCCCAAAGACATGATATTGGCATTGATTCCTTGAAAATACATCACAATAAAAGAAACCAGAATACCAATTGGTAAAGAAATAACTGCAACTAATGACGATCTGAAATGAAATAAAAAAATGATACAAATCAAGGTTACTATGATAAATTCTTCAACCAATTTCTCTTTTAAATTATTGACAGAATGACTAATCAATTGGCTGCGGTCATAAACAGTAATTACCTCAACACCATCAGGTAAACCTTTTTTCAGTGTTTCTAATTTTTCTTTAACTAGATTGATAGTTTTTTGTGCATTTTCCCCATAGCGCATAACTATAATTCCACCAACGGCTTCTCCCTCGCCATTGAGTTCTGAGACTCCTCTTCGCATCTGCGGACCAATAGTCACTTCTGCAACATTTTCAAGAAATACAGGTTCTCCGTTTTCTGAGGTTGATATATTGATTTTTTTGATATCTTCCAAATTTCGCAGATATCCGCCAACACTAATCATGTATTCAGCTTCAGACATTTCGATTACAGATGCTCCAATTTCGCTGTTATTTTGTTCAATTGACATTGAAATATGCTGAAGCGGTATATTGTAAGCAATCAATTTATCCGGATTGATTTTGATTTGATATTGTTTGACCATTCCTCCGACTGTAGCAACTTCAGAAACACCTTTGACGTTTTGCAGTTCAAATTTTAAAAACCAATTTTGCAAACTGGTTAAATCGGCAATATCATGTTTACCGCTTTTGTCGATTAACGAATAAATATAAACCCAACCCACACCAGTCGCATCAGGTCCAAGTTCGGGTTTAGCATTTTCTGGAAGTTGTGAAGATATTTGACTTAAATACTCTAAAACCCGGCTTCTCGCCCAGTAAATATCGGTATCATCATCAAAGATCACATAAACATAGGAAGTTCCAAAAAATGAATATCCACGAACAGTGCTGGCTCCGGGAACAGACAACATTGCCGTTGTGATTGGGTAAGTGACCTGGTCTTCGACCACTCTCGGAGATTGCCCGCTAAAATCTGTTTTGATGATAACCTGAACGTCTGACAAATCCGGAATGGCATCGACCGGAGTATTTTTGACAACAACCACTCCTGAAAATAGCAAGACGAGAGCTAGCATAATTACCAGAAAACGATTTTCAACTGACCATTGAATTATTTTTTCAATCATAATCAACTCCTGCCGTTTTTATAGTTTCGTCATTTGAGTGATAATGAATTCACCCTTGTAGATTCGAAATGTGAATAAAACTTCATCACCTTTTCGAAATCTTTCATACGAAACACGATCATCCACGTTGAAGTCTAAAGTTGCTGCCGGACGTTTCCATTCTGGTATGGCCTCACGAGTGATATTGATCATATTTGTATCTGAGTTTATAGAGTTGATTACACCTTTGACTGTTGCTTCAGGTAAATCTTTTTCATCCAGCATTTTGTGGTACATTCTCATAAAATCTGATGTTTTTGAAGATTCAGAATCCAACAAAAACTGAGCGGATGTGACGACTCTTTCACCATCTTTTAAACCCGATAATATTTGTGTAAACTCACTATCAGATTCCCCAATAACAACATTGGCTGATTTATATTTCCCATTTCCAAAAGCCAGCACAACTCTGTTGGACTGCCCGGTTCTGATAATTGACTGATTGCTAATTGTTAGCATTTCCTTATCATCTAAATAGTCAAAATACACTTTGGCATACATATTTGGTTTAAGTAATTGAGATTCATTATTCAATAACAATCTCACTCTCACCAGTCTTGTTTTCTCATCAATTTGTGGATAAATATAATCAACTGTTGAAGTGTACCTTTCTTCCATAGATTCAAATTTGATTTCTGCAGCCATACCTACTGATAGCTTATGCAAATTTGTTTGTAATACTGAAGCCTCAATCCAAACTCGGTCAAGATTTGCGATGGAAAGAATCGTCATCTCAGGTTTAACGAAGTATCCTTCTCTGATTTCCAAGTTCTCTATAATTCCATCATGTTGCGATTGGAACAAAACAGTTCTTTGAACTTTATTCTGTTTGATAATTTGATTGATAACTTGTAGCGGAATCTGCATGGATTCCAGCTTTTTGATTGTAGAGTTAATAAAGTTTTTATTGTTTTGTTTGACTGCCAATAACAATTCTTCCTGAGCATTGACAAACTCCGGAGCATAGATTTCATAAAGGGGCTGACCTTTTGCAATGTTTTCACCAGTCGATTTGACATATAATTTTTCAACCCAACCGGATATCTTTGAGTGAACATGCGTCAGTTCATTCTCATTAAATCTCACATAGGCGACAGCTGAAAATGATTGATTGAGTCTCCTTTTGGTGACTTTTTCTGTTTTGACTCCGAGATTATTTTCCACATCCGGTGAAATTTTTACAGTTCCAGGATTTTCTTCTTCTGTTTGTTCGTTATCACCATAAAATGGCACCAAATCCATTCCCATTGGCGACTTTCCGGGTTTATCTC
>JAGRJO010000070.1 GCA_020442725.1 Lysobacterales bacterium | reverse complement strand
CATCAAAAACTGAATCGTTTTGCAGTATATCACAGGTTTTTATCGCTTGTCGTTAAGTTGTCGAGATGAAATCGAGTAAATGTCGAGCAAGAATTTTTCATATTTTTCATAATTGAAAACAGTTTTTAAACTGATTGGAGAATAAACATGAAACATTTAATTTTTAGTTTGTCATTACTAAGTGCAACAATATCTTATGCTCAGCAAGGTGCAGGAACCATGGATCAAACTTTTGATAGTGATGGCAGGGTTCTGATAGAACAAAATCTTGGAACTATTCCACCCATGGGTGAAGGCAATGAGTTTGGTACAGCCATTTATTCCTATTCGGGGAGTGGCGACCCTGCTATGCTCGTTGGCGGTCATGCTTATCATACAAATGAAGACACTACCGATATATTCATTACTAAAATATTGCATAATGGAAACATTGATACCAGTTTTGGTTTTAGCGGAACAGAAATCATCGCTTTTAACAGAGGGACGGAAACACATAAAGACTTTCTTCATGATATTTCAGTCGATGATTCCGGCAATATATATGCAATTGGATATGCTCATTTCAACAATGATGATACTGATTTTGCTGTTGCTAAGCTGGATTCATCTGGTAATCCAGTTCTAAGTTTTGGCACAAATGGTCAAAAAACAATTGCTTTCGATAACGGAGGAACCGATGAGGATGTTGCTTTCTCAGCGATTTATACGGGTGGTTCTATCTATATTGCCGGTTATGCAGCCAACAGTTCCAGTGGTACCGACATTTCAGTAACAAAGATTCTTGCAAGTGATGGTTCATTAGATACAGGATTTGGCACTAACGGCAAGTTAATTATTGACATGGGGAATAGTTCCAGAGCTTATAAAATACTTCATGGGTTCTGGATATTAGGAAGTGTTGATGAGAACGATCATTCCGAATCACCTGTTATTATAAAAATGAACTTTAACGGAAGTCTAGATACCAGTTTTTCAAGTGATGGAAAATATGTTTACAATGACAGTAGGGATTCATTTGTTAATAATGCAATAAAAAAACCAGGCTCCGATGAGTTCATATTTGTAGGGTATGACAATCATATGGGGAGCCAAGATGATGACTGCGCAATTACCTATATCAATACAGAAGATACCAATGCCGGTGAACCGGTGGGGGATATTTTTAATTTTAATCTTAATCCAAACTTGAGCAAAAACTCTTCGTGTAGGGATGCAGTATTTACCGACCCTGATTTCAAACTTGTATTAACAGGTAATATTTATCCTGATGATGTGTCTTACATCAACATGGGAGTGATGCAGTTGAACTCGATTAGTGTAACAAACGGAACAAGCAGTTACTCCATAGACAACAACTTTGGTGTCTATGGAAATGGCAGATCAGATATTACCTTTAATGGAGTAGGAGCTCAGATTGTTAATTCTGCGTATGCTGTAACAATAGACCCAAATGATAATGTGCTATTGACAGGTACTGCTACTAACAATAACGCAGTCGAAAAAATTGCAGTAGCAAGACTCAAGGGTACAGGCAACAACGATATTATCTTCAAAAATAGTTTTGATTAACATCAAAGGCAACTCAACTCATATTGCAAAACTGTTTATTCTCCAAAATAACCAACAATATGAGTTGATTTTATGTTTATAACAAGGGACACAATAAGTGCCCCTTGTCATTTTAGTTTTGTAATTGACTATTCTTTAATAAAAATTATCTGACCATTTTCGAGAATAGCTTCGATGGAGTCACCGTTGTTAAATTGCCCGGATAACAGAGCTTTTGATAATGGATTCTCCAAAGCATCCTGGATGGCGCGTTTCAGTGGTCTGGCTCCGTAAACCGGGTCGTAACCGAGTTCGCCGATGTAATCTAACGCCTCTTTTGTGACATTAAGTTTAATGTCACGGGTGAACAGACGTTTTGCCAGAGATTTGATTTGTAAAGCGGCAATTTTACGAATATTATCTTTGCTTAATGGATGGAATACGACTATGTCATCCACACGGTTGATAAATTCGGGTCTGAAATGTCTGCCGACCACTTCCATCACCGAAGATTTTATATCCGCATAAGCGTGATTGATTTTTTCCTGAATGATATCCGAACCCAAATTGGAGGTCATGATAATCACAGTATTTTTAAAGTCAACAGTACGACCTTGTCCATCGGTTAATCGTCCGTCGTCCAATACTTGCAGCAAAATATTAAACACATCGTGATGAGCTTTTTCGACTTCATCCAGCAGAATCACAGAATAGGGTCTGCGACGAACTGCTTCTGTCAGATAACCGCCCTGCTCATAACCGACATAACCCGGAGGAGCTCCAATCAGGCGAGCCACAGAGTGTTTTTCCATAAATTCGGACATGTCGATTCGCACCATCGCATCGGTGGAATCAAACATGAAATCTGCCAGAGATTTACAAAGTTCGGTTTTACCGACACCGGTTGGACCAAGGAACAAGAACGAGCCAATCGGACGTTTGGGATCTGAAAGTCCGGCACGCGAACGTCGAATCGCATCCGAAACAGCAACCACCGCTTCATCCTGACCAATCAGACGTTTGTGAATATGTTTTTCCATATTCAATAACTTATCCTTATCACCTTGCATCATTTTATTGACCGGAATTCCTGTCCACTTGGCAACGACTTCAGCAATTTCAGCTTCTGTGACACGGAATCTGAGTAAGGTAAACTCCTTTTCTTCCGCTTTGCTTGCAGCTTCGATTTGTTTTTCCAGTTCAGGAATATCACCATACTGGATTTTTGAAATCTTGGCATAATCATTGCTACGCATGGCTGTTTCCAGTTCCGCTTTGGCATTTTCCAGAGCTTCTTTTAAGTGTGTTGTACCGGCAACGGCTGCTTTTTCGGCTTTCCAGACTTCACTTAAATCCGCGAATTCTTTTTCCATCACGTCAATTCGGTCGTTCAACTCTTGCAAACGCTTTTTGGTGGCATCATCTGTTTCTTTTCTGAGAGATTCACGCTCAATTTTAAGCTGAATCATTTTACGTTCTAAATGATCCAGTTTTTCAGGTTTGGAATCGATTTCCATGCGGATGCGACTGGCGGCTTCGTCCATCAAATCAATCGCTTTGTCCGGCAAATTTCTGTCGGTTATATAGCGATGAGATAATGTTGCAGCAGCAACAATTGCCGGATCGGTGATTTCAACTCCATGATGAACTTCATAACGCTCGTTGAGTCCGCGAAGAATCGCAATCGTGTCTTCAACCGATGGCTCATCGACTAGAATTTTTTGAAATCTACGGTCGATAGCCTTGTCTTTTTCGACATGTTCCCGATATTCATCCAGAGTGGTTGCACCAATACAATGCAATTCCCCACGAGCCAAAGCCGGTTTTAACATATTTCCGGCATCCATTGAGCCTTCAGCTTTTCCTGCACCAATTAATGTGTGCATTTCGTCAATAAACAAAATCACATTCCCTTCTTGTTTGGATAAATCTTTCAGTAATGCTTTTAAGCGCTCTTCAAACTCTCCGCGGTATTTTGCACCGGCAATCAACGAACCTAAATCCAGAGCCAAAACACGTTTGTTTCGCATTCCTTCGGGGACTTCGTTATTGACGATTCGTTGAGCCAAACCTTCAACAATCGCGGTCTTCCCGACACCGGGCGCTCCAATGAGAACCGGGTTGTTTTTGGTTCTTCGTGATAATATTTGAATCATTCGACGGATTTCCTGATCCCGACCTATCACCGGATCGAGATTGGTTTTCTCGGCTTTTGCCGTTAAATCTATGGTGTATTTATCCAACGCACCACGATTTTCTTCAGCATTTTGGTCGTTCACGGATTCACCTCCTCTGAGAGTGTCAATGGCTCGGCCAATTTCACCTTGAATCGCTCCGGCATCGTTCAATGCTTTGGCAGTTCGGTCTTTAGCTTGCAACACAGCAAGCACAAATAATTCACTTGAAATATAAGTGTCATTGCGTTGTTGTGCAAGTTTGTCACAGATATTTAACGTGCGAACCAAGTCGTTTGATAAGTTGACTTGACCTTCGTTACCGCTTACTTTTGGCAATTCATCAATGATTTTTTCCAAATCATTCTCTAACGCAGCGACATTGACGTTGGCTTTTGTGAGTAATGAGCGGGTACTCGAATTTTTTTGGTTCAATAGGGCAAAAAGCAGATGTGATGTTTCCACCATATTGTTGCCTTTTCCCACCGCTATGGACTGCGCTTCACTAATGGCTTGCTGAAAGTTGCTGGTAAATTTATCGATTTGCATTTCTTTCACCTAAAATTTTATAACTGAAAGAAATATGTGGATTTTCTGTTAAAAATCAACCGGCTGGAGTGTTGGTACGGTGAAATATTTTCCTAACTCAACCAAATCATACTCGCCATCCGACCGGTTTCACCATCACGACGATAAGAGTAGAATAGGCCTTTATTATCATAAGTGCAATATGGCGATTGAACAATCTCTTTTACACCGAGTTGCTGTAATTGATAAACAGCAATTTTTTTCAAATCCGCATGCCACTTGTTTTTGGCATCCAGATAGAAACAATGGGCGTATTCTTTATCTTTCGTGGTAAAATTTTGGCGAAAACCATCACTGACTTCATAAGGTTTATATGAAATACAAGGCCCAAGCCAACATTGTAATTGAGCGGGATTGACCTTCATTTTTGAAATTGTTTTTGGCAAAATTTCGGAAAATAGCCCTTTCCAACCACAATGAACTGCAGCAACAACAGTTGCGTTTTTGTCGGCAATCAAGACAGGTAAACAATCGGCTGTAAGAACTGCACAAATGATATTTTTCTGGCGAGTGAAGCAGGCGTCAGCTTGAAATTGACCGTGTTTTTGTGGGATGCTAGTGTATTCAACAATATTGTCTGTGTGAACTTGCTGCATAAAAACCGGAGAGTGAGGTAGTGAATTCTTATGTGTTAAAAACTCAATATTTTCTATCACTTTCGGGTCTTTACCAAAAACACCCAGATTCAAACTGTCATAAGGCTTGTCACTATAACCACCAACTCTTGTGGTTTGTAACATTTGTATGAGGTTTGCCTTGAAAATATCTGTTTTTATTAGCATAATTTGAAATTATAGAAGAAATTGCAATTTAACACTACCTTTATTCATTTTGCTCTATTATAATTTCATCAACTGTCTCTCAGATTTGTAATACCTTATTTAAAATGATTAAACTCAAACACAATATTGCTCTATTTGCCACAATGATGGCTTTTGGCGTGTGTTCGGTGTCTGCGGAAAAATCAGGTGTTCAAATTGAAACTGTATTATCAAAGTCTAGTGGCACAGAGGGGACAAACTCTACTCAATCGGTCAATAGTCAGCCTAACTCTTTTGTAACCTTTGATTTCTCGCAATATCATGTAGAGTCATGGGATGGCAAAGATAGTGCAAATAATGTCCAGGCACATTGCTTCAGTGGATCAATGATTACTGGCGTTGAATACAACAATGTCACTATTCAAACAGTTTCAGGAAGCTACCTCTCTGAGGCTGTGATTTATTTCAGCGACTCCAATGCCGGAGATGATGGTCTGAGATTGGTTTTAGGTGCCGGTAATGAATTTTCAGGAACAGAATCATTCAGTTCCAATGGAATTCTCGATATTACCGATAATGGTCTATCTGATGTAGCTTCTTTAGCTGATGGTGTGTTTTTGACACAGTTCTATGAAAAAATTGATGATTTGAATAACTCTGTTGATGCCAGATACACGTCTGGAACATTAAAAGTTCATGGAATAGATTTGGTAGCAAATAATAATTGCATGTTTGTTCAAGGTGCTGAAGCAGGTTCGGACTTGTCTGTTGACTTTTCGGTTGAGGACTATGGAGATGAGCTTAAGTTGCACGATGATTTGCAGTTCAATATCGTTGTGACAAATTTAGGTTCCGGAAATGCAACCAATGTAGTTTTGAATACTCAAATTGGTAGTAATTTGAAGCTACAAGAGTTTTCTTGTGATGATGGAACAAACACTTTGGAAAGGGATGCTATCAGTTCTCTGAGCGTACAGGACATAGCCTCAAGTGATTCTTTAAATTGTGTATTATCGACTAAAATTACTTCAGGCGGAAATATTAAACCTGAGATAACCGTAACCGCTGATAATGATATTGACAATTCAAATAACTACGGTATTCAAAGTATTGCCGGTGTATTGGTAGTTGTTCCGGTTAATAACTTGTTAGCATTAGCAGTACTACTCTTTGGTATTGTATTGGTTACCGGAAGAAAAAATCAGGTTTAGTAAAACCACTTCTTTATTTTATTCAGGATAAAAAACCTCCCAGTCTCCATCATCTCCATTTGTATTGAAACTGTCAAAGTCTCTTAATTCATCCAATAAATCCAAAATATCATTTGGTAGTTTGCTTTTAAAAGTTACTTGTTTGCCTGTTTTCGGATGAATAAAAGATAGTAATTTGGCGTGTAAAGCCTGTCTTGGAAAGCTCCTAACAACATCTTTAAGTCCTTCTTCCAAATCAGGAGCCACTCGTAAAGGGTTCCCATAAACCGGATCTCCTAAAAGAGGATAATCAACATAATGCATGTGAACGCGGATTTGATGTGTTCTGCCAGTTTCCAGGTTGATTTTAAGCGAAGTATAGTGCTTGAAGTTTTCAACAATATTAAAATGTGTGACTGCTTTTTTGCCATTGACTGTGACAGCCATTTTGGTTCGTTGGGTTTTATGTCTGCCAATGGGTAAGTCAATAACATTTGGTTTATTTAAGATACCTTTAACAATAGCGAAGTATTCTCTTGCAACAGTATGAGTTTTCAGTTGCCCAACAAGTGAATTATAGGCTTGAGTGGTTTTTGCAACAACCATCAAACCACTGGTCATTTTATCTAAACGATGAACAATTCCGGCTCGTGGTAAAAGTGACTGGCTATTGTTGTGTGCAAGTAGGCCATTTAACAATGTTCCGTCAGGATTTCCGGCTCCGGGGTGAACCAACATTCCTGCGGGTTTGTTAATAACCAGCAAAGAGTCATCTTCGAAAATGATGTTTAAGTCAATTTCCTGAGGTAAGTTCTCCACATTGGACTTTAGTTCTACATCTATATCAACCATCTCAAAGCCTTTGAGTTTGGTTTTCGTTTTTGAAATCTCAGAGTTGACTCGAACCTGACCATCAGATATCCACTTTTGAATGGCGGAGCGTGAATACTCAGGAAAGATTTCAACTAAAAAATGATCCAGTCTTGTCCCTGATTTCTCAATAGCCACCTGAATGTTTTGTCTGATAAATTGTATATTTTGTTGGTTCATTGCTGTATTTTACAGTATTATGTCGGAGTTTATATTTGTCGATAATGTATTAATGAAAAAAATTTATTCTTTATTAATTATTTTTGTTCTAATCGCTTCAGTTACCGGTTGTAAGAAAAATAAAAAAGACTCCACCTCTGTTGAGGTGACAAAATACAGTGCAGAAACCTTGTATAACAAAGCCAAAAAATATATGGACCTGGGTATGTGGGATGCTGCGATTTTTCAATATAAGCACTTAAGAAACCAATATCCTTTTGGTCGCCATGCCGAGCAAGGAACATTGGAGCTGGCTTACTCGTATTATAAAAATTATGATACTGAGCTCGCTATTTCGACATTGGATCGTTTTATTAAAAACTATCCTGCGCACGAACACATTGATTATGCTTATTATTTAAAAGGTTTGGTATATTTTGAAAGTGAAAAATCACTTATGCAAAGAGTGAATCCTGATCCGAGCATGGATCGTAATATTGAAAATGGTCGGCAGGCATTTGTCGCATTGAAGACCTTTATCGAAAGATACCCCAAAAGCCGATATGCAGAAGATGCAGAGCAACGCTTAATCTATCTAAGAAATCACATGGCAGCCTATGAATTGCAAGTTGCTAAATATTATTTACGTCGTCAGGCTTATGTTGCAGCCATCAACAGGTGTAAGTTTGTGATTGAATCCTTCCAGGAATCTAACTCTGTTGCTGATGCTTTAGCGGTTTCTGCAGAAGCATATAAACAACTGGGTCAATCGGAATTGGCTGATGCAAATGTCGCTGTACTTGAAAAGAATTTTCCTAATCACAGTTATCTTCAAGGTGGAGAACTGGATTTAGAAACGAAGATTTTTTCGTTTAAAGATTTGTGGATTTTTGGCAAATAGAAACAGTCTGAAACCATTATGGATATCCTTTCAGCAACAATACTGCTGTTTCTGATTTTAGATCCGTTGGGAAATATCCCGATATTCCTCAGCTATTTAGAGAAAAGCAATAAACGCTACAGGACACTGGCTCGAGAATTGATAATTGCTCTGGTGATTCTCTATTTGTTTTTGTTTTTTGGACAAAAGATATTAGCAGCATTAAACCTCAAACAGGAGTCGGTCTCGATTTCCGGCGCAATTATTTTGTTTATTATTGCTTTACGGATGATTTTTCCAGCAAGCAAACAGTATGGTGATGAAGAAATCGAAGGTGATCCGCTCGTTGTACCACTCGCCATTCCTTTGGTTGCCGGACCCTCGATATTAGCAACATTGATATTACTGGTGAGTCAATATCCTGATAAACTGATGGATTTATCAATTGCTTTGTTCATTGCCTGGTTTTTATCGGCAATCATTCTTTTCTCTGCAACAGCCATGCAGAATTATCTGGGAAAACGCGGGATGATTGCCATCGAAAGATTGATGGGAATGGTTCTGATTGCGATTGCAGTGCAAATGTTTTTAGATGGAATCAAAACATTCTTACACAGTATTATTTGATAA
>JAGRJO010000006.1 GCA_020442725.1 Lysobacterales bacterium | reverse complement strand
ATTGTGAAAGCAATAAATTACCTTCAAACTTTGTTTTGCTCCAGTGAGCCGCTCGCTAAATATGTAAAATATTATCAATTTTAGATGCGTAGACAACCAATCGCTGTTTGCTGCCTGTTGTTAAAGAGTTAAAGGGATAACAAGTTGTCAAAATCAATTCTTTTTTATCCTTGATTAGCAATTGAGACACTTGGCTATTTACAATTTCAATTTGTTTGACTTTGTAAATATGTTTATCTGTCAGTGTTTTAACTTCGAGTTCATCGCCAACTTGCAGATATTGAAGATGACTAAAGTGTGTATCATTGTGACCAGACACAATCATTGATTTATTTTCATCAGGCATACCACTTTGTGGTAAATGGGTTGCTGAAAAAGCTAAATTCCGACCACTGCTTCCCTCAAGGATATAACTGTTTTTATTCAGTTTTGGAATATTAAGTTGCGCAATCGGATAGGTATCTGCCCAACTCCATGGTTTATGAAATTGCTTATCTTTAAGAGTTTGACTCCACGCATCTGCAATTAAGATTTGTGACAACCAGGCTTTGGCAAGCATGTAACCTGATGTCGATACTTGCCACAAACCGATGGATAAAAGAACAATAATGATTGCTTTATTAAATTTCATGGCTTTTTCGATTAAGTACCATTAAAGCAAGCATTATCAGAATCACGCCTAATAGCATGGAAGACTTCCAACCCAAAGCCGTTTGAGGAAAAGCAGCTGTTTCGATGACCTTTTCAGAGTTTAGAGCTTTAGCTTGCAAAGCAACCAAACGTGAAATGTCCGGAGTTTTATCAACAGCAACCAAGCTGGTAAAATCGCTGACTAAATGATGTTTTAATGCCACTTCAATAATTTTTTCTTTTATAACCTCAGGATAGTCTCCTGTCCGAAGCATATAATCATCCGTTAAATCCGCAATTTGATTTCTTGCCCATAGTTTTGCAATTCCAGCAGATCTACCATCTTTATTCAAACGAAATGAACTGGACCAGGCTTTGGTATCTGATATTCCGCTGATTACGATATGAGGATTAAAACTCGCCATTTTGGCAGTGACAATGATGGGTTCACCTGTGTACAAATCGGGAAGAACTTGAGGATTTTGCACGACCTCAGAATTCCATTCGATACCAATATCTGTTAAAGCAGGAGTCGATATTTTTGTGAATAATTCACTCATGCTCGTATCCACATCTTGCAGATCAGCTATATTGGTGTAGGTTCCTCGACCAATTTGTGAGGATTTATTCATAAAATAATTATTTGGAGCTGGACCTATTGCCACAGTAAATAAACGAGCGGAACGAATATCCTGATTGATTTGCTGAAATAATTGAGTCTCATTACCAACTGACCCATCAGTGATAAAAACTATTTGTTTCAAATATTCAGGATTGATCTCATCTTCCAAAGCGAGCTGCAAAGCTGGAGCCATGTTGGTTCCTCCATCGGCGTTGAGTTTATCAATAAACTCAACGGCTTTGTTTAGGTTTTGTGGTGTTGCAGAAACCGATTTGACAAATAACTCCGTTGCAAAGGAGTTAAACTCTACGATGTTGAATAAGTCACTCTCATTCAATTGAGTGAGACCAAAAAGCAGTGCATCTTTGGCAGCATTCATGGCTGTTCCTTGCATCGAACCGGATGTATCAATAATGAAAACCAATTCCCGTTTTTGGGAAATTTTGACCGATTGCTTTGGAGGCAACAACATCATAAGGACATATTCGGAGTCAACCGTTTTCTCGCTAAACATCGCAGCAATAGGCTCATTACCTTGTTTGGGATGCCAGCGTAACACGAAGTCATTAGAATCATACAAAAACTCGTCGGTCAAATTGATAGAGTGTAAATAATTATTTTGCGTGATTTCGACATCGTGATGGAGGCTTTTGAGTTCTGTTAATTCAAAACCGGCTTCCAGGTTAATGTTTATATTGCGAAACTTTGTATCTGTAATTGTAGAAAGCGGGAGAGTATCATTTTGAAAATCACTATTTTCATCAAATAAATAATCTTGCATAAAACGACTTTTTATAGCGAGTGGTAACCGAAAGTCGAAATGCCCTGAATCATATCTGAGTGATTGCTGATAACTGATTTCCACAGAGACTTTTTCATTCGGCATGATATTCGCAACATCGGTGGTGAATAAATTGGGTCGATATTGCTTAACAATACTGGCTGCCAACCCTTGAGACTTGGCATTATCATAAATTTGTTGAGCTTGCTTTTTCTCATGAATTTCACCTTCAATCACACGCTTGCCGATAATCAATTTCATTCCATAAACGGCAGCATTTTCGGCAACCGGAAAAGCATACATCCCTTCGTCAATCCACTCTGTTGAACTATTGATGAATGTTTGTTTAATTTGGACTTCGGCAATAATTCCGGAGATATTGACATTATATTCTGAGTTGATGAGCTCCAGATTGGAATAATTATTGCCCTGCTTGTTATAGGAAAGCATCATGCCTGTATCAACATCATCCAGGTTGAAATAGGTTTGTGCCTGAACCTGATACATTCCCAAAAAAAACATGGCTAAAATGAACAAAACCGCATCTCTCCAGTTGAGTCCTAGTCCTTTGTACATTTTATATTTCTTTGAAGTGATGCTTTTTTCAGCAAAATTTTTATAAAAATCTCTTTCCAGATTTTCACGAATATTTTTTTCATTGATGGTTTTTCTTGTCATATCGAATCTCAGTAATCATAGCTTATGACAAATTAAACCTCCCAAACCTGCAAATGCTCAGTCAGTTTACTGATAGATACTGATAATTTGTGGCAGAATTATGGCGATTCGTTATGCCAATGACTTTCTTTCAGTGAGCGAATGATTTCTATACCTCTGTACCCGTAAATTGGATTGGTTTGTTCTGCCAATTCATCGGAAAGTTGAATTGCTATAGCTGCCGGAGTTGCGTTGTTAAGAGCAGATTGTTTGAAGACTCTTAAAGTCGTTTGATAGATGGAAAACTCATAATCTTTTTGCAAGTGTCTTTCAAAAAAGGAGTCATTTTGAACATACCCGGCTTGCTCGTCGGCACAGTTGACAATACCCATTCGGTTCACCAGGAAATCAGGAACATAGGTGATTCCTTGTTCTTTTAATAGCAAACTGTCTGATTCTGACGATAACAATTGATTATTGGCTGCTCCACATATGATTTTTGCTTGAATCTTGGGAATGGTTTGTTGATTGATAATTGCACCGGTAGCGCATGGAGCCAAAATATCACAGTCTTCAAATAAAATAGAGTTGTCTCCAATGTCAACCAATCGGGCATGCAAATTTTGATTGGAATATTTGTTCTGAACCTTTTTTACGAGTTCAGGGTTAATGTCTGCGGCAATGATTTGCTTTACACCTCTTTCAAACAAATAACTCATCATGGGTTCTGCAACATTTCCCATGCCTTGAATAGCAACAGTTTTGTTTTTCAATGTTCCCAAATTTAAAAATTCAATCGCCGCTTCCATTCCACAAACGACGCCCAAAGCGGTTGCCGCAGATGGATTGCCACTTCCGCCAAAAGAAGAAGGAATGCAGGTTGTGAAACGGGTTTGAGAAAAAATATTTGCCATATCGGCTTCACAAGTACCAACATCTTCAGCGGTAATATAGCAACCATTTAAGGAACTGATAAACCGACCATAATTTCGATAAATGCTATTTCGATACTCAGGGTTGTTTTTATCGAAGTTCTGATTATGAATCATAATGCCTTTGCCACCACCCCACCAGAGATTTGCCAAAGCATTTTTGCGAGTCATTCCCTGTGCCAGTCGCATCCCATCGGCAAAAAAATCATCCATGCTTTGATATTGCCAAAATCTTAATCCACCGGCTGCCTGACCACGATTGGTTTTATGGATAAAAGCAGACATTAACACGTCATGTTCATCGGATAGCTGAAAAAACAAACCTTCATGTTTAGCGAAATCAGGAGAGTTGTTGGTTATGGTATCGGCAATTGATTGCAGTACTTGGTGTGAAGCTACAAGTTTGCTGTTTTCTTCATCATAAAAAAAGTAAAAACGATTGATTGAATTTGCTTTTAAAAAATCAATGAACCGAGTTGGTTTCATTGTTAACAAGTCAGAAGGCTTTGACATAGAGAACAATCACGAGTTAATAATGTTTAAATGATGGGTTGTTTTAGTACATTCCCGGGAAGGAGCTCACTTTTTCAACTTTTAAATCGGGAAAAGAGCTGACAACCTGAACTTTGAAATCAGGGAACGAATCCACAACCTGCCACTGTCCGCAGCTACTTGGAAAAGAACTCACAAACTCAACTTTAATATCCGGGAAAGAGCTGACATACTGAATGGTTAAATCAGGGAAAGAATCCACAAACTGGACTTTGCCATACAAATTGATTCCTTTTTTCTTACAGCTGGGTTTGGATGAAGAAGAGGATTTCTTAGAGTCCGACTTCTTTGAACTCGAACCACCGGCATAAGTGGGCATTTCTTTTGAATACTGACTGTAATCAGCTTTTGAACTACTGCTGCTCGAGCCACCCGAGTCTAATAAAATAGCTACGACCAAAGTTGCAACAATAACGATTATGATTTTTATTTGCTCAGGATTCATAGAGTCATCTCCGGATTATGATATATTCACATTCTGTTTATGATACCAGTAACAATTCAATCAATGCAACTGATAGATTTAAAAGGAATTGGAAAAAAAACCGCTGAAAAGCTCGAGTTGCTTGGAATTACTCACGTCAATGATTTGTTATTTCATCTGCCTTTGCGTTATCAGGATAAAACAAGGGTTTCAAAAATAATCAATCTGAGTTTTGGTCAAACCGCATTGGTTGAAGGAGAAATCATTCGAAGTTATCTCAACAATGCACGCAAGCCCATGTTGATTTGTGAAATCAACGACGGTACACAAACGCTGGCGTTAAAGTTTTTTAATCACTTTTATTCGCAAAGAGTAAAAATGCAGCAAGGAAAAAACATTCGTGCTTTTGGAGAGCTCCGTTACGGAAAAGATATGCCGGAAATGCTGCATCCTGAGTACTGGCACTTTGAAGACGAAAATTTGCCACTGGAGAAATCATTAACTGCAATTTATCCCAAATCCGAAGGCATCAATCAGGCAACGGTTCAAAAAGCCATGAACCAAGTCATCAAATTGTTAGCTAATAATGAAATTGCCGTGACCGAATTTCTACCTGATGATTTGCTCGAAAAGTTGGACTTTCCTAACTTGTATGATGCATTGGTTTATATTCACAAACCACCGCCTCAAGCTGATACCGAACAACTGATGGCGGGAGTTCATATCACTCAACAAAGATTGATAATGGAGGAAATTCTGGCTCATCTTTTAGCAATGAAAAAGCTCAAGCAACAAGCTAAAAAGAATTTAGCTCCTCAGCTTCCGGTTAGCCAAACCACAATTCAACTTTTTTTGAAAAAATTACCTTTTCAGCTGACCAATGCTCAACGAAAAGTATGTAAGGAAATCTATGCCGATATTGAAAAGAACCATCCTATGCAGAGATTGGTCCAGGGTGATGTCGGAAGTGGTAAAACAGTTGTAGCAGCAATGTCGATCCTGGCAGCGAAAGAGAACAACTTTCAGTCAGCGATTATGGCTCCGACGGAAATTCTGGCAGAGCAACATTACAAAACCATGCAAAACTGGTTTACTGATGATGAACTCGTCTTTTTATCAGGAGCGATTAAAGGCAATCAGCGAAAAGAAGTCTTAGCAAAGATTTCATCCGGAACATCGGTCATTATTGGTACTCATGCACTATTTCAGGATGATGTTGAGTTTTTCAATCTGGGTTTAGTGATTATTGATGAACAGCATCGTTTTGGAGTTCACCAAAGATTAGCTCTGAAAAACAAAGGACATGAAAACAGTTTGCAACCCCACATGCTGATAATGACCGCCACACCAATTCCACGAACGCTGGCACAAACCGCTTATGCCAATCTGGATATTTCTGTGATTGACGAACTTCCACCCGGCAGGCAGGAGATTTCAACACTAGTGGTTTCAAACGACAAGATGTCACAAATTGCCGAACGAATCCGCGCCAACTGCCGGCAAGGAGCACAGGCATACTGGGTATGTACTTTAATTGAAGAGTCGGAAGTTTTACGGGCAAAAGCTGCCAGCGATACTTTTGAAGAGTTACAAAAACAATTTCCTGATTTACGCATCGGACTGGTTCATGGACGATTAAAATCCGATGATAAAAACCGGGTTATGAATCAATTCAAACAACATGAACTGGACTTATTGGTTGCAACAACAGTTATTGAAGTTGGTGTTGATGTTCCCAATGCCAGTCTTATGGTGATTGAAAATGCCGAACGGCTCGGGCTTTCACAACTTCATCAGCTCAGAGGTCGGGTTGGTCGAGGAAACAAAAAAAGTCATTGTGTGTTGATGTATCAGTCGCCATTGGGAGAAATTGCGCGCCAAAGACTGGACATTATGCGAAGCACCAATGATGGTTTTGTCATCGCCAGAGAGGATTTGAAAATTCGAGGAGCCGGGGAATTGCTCGGCAGCAAACAAAAAGGTAGCGTCCGATTTCGTTTAGCTGACATTGACAGAGATAAGCATCTCTTTCAAACGGCTCAAAATATTGCCAGTGAACTGATTCAAAATTACCCAGAAACTTGCCAAAACATCATCGACCGTTGGATTATCGCAAATGAAGAAGTGAGTAATGTGTAGTTACTTCTATTAGCCTTTATCTATATTTTTGATAAATCTTTTCAACCCAATCTATTTTTTCTTCAAACTCAGAGAATAGTTTTTGTAAATCTTTTGGTAGATTTTGAGGAAGTTCTAACCCATATCCTTTTGGCATTTTGAAAGGAGCAAGTAGTGCAGCGGCGGTGAGGTCGACTCTGGAAAAGTTGTTTCCAACAAGAAATTTGCCATTTGATAGACGTTCATTAATCTTATCAACAACCGCATGAATTTTTGCTTTTGATTTGTGAAAGTTTTCCTCGTTGATTTGCATAAAATAGCGCATTTTTTGTTGCAGCTTCGGGAATGCAAATTTTAATAGAAATTTTCCGTACCACGGGCCTTTGTGAGTCAGAAATGGAATAACGATTTTTGGGTGTTCCAGTAAAATATGATAGCAACAAAGTCGAACCGGAACACCAAGATTTTCATCTAAATATCTTTCCCAATCTAAAGCCTGTTGTTTTTCTTCAGAATTTATCGGTGTCAGCGCATTTTGCGGATACTTTGTGTCCAGATAAGTGATGATATCAGCAGAGTTTTGCAAGGTTTTTTTGCCATCAACTAAAACAGGAACCGAAGACTTGGGATTTGCTTGTTTGATTTTTTTGATGTGAAATCCCGGAAGCAAATTGATTGTCTGATACTCAACTCCTTTGAAATCAAGTGCCCAACGAACCTTTTCGCAGTAGTGCGAAATAGGAAACTGATAAAGCTGAACCATGATGGCTTTAAACCCTGTTATAGAAAATACAGATTATTTTGCAATACCGGCTCGATGGATGCAAGTTGTTGTTCCGTATCGGCAATAATAGCAATCGATCCTTTCTCCATCGCCACCAAAGACGCTTTTGAACGGTCGATATCAAACTCAACACGTTTTTGATCGAGATTTGTTCTTGGCATGTAATAAACCGTCACCAACCCCTGATCCGTTGAAACCACCATGTGCACGCCGGTTCCATTGGGTGTGTGACAATTATGAATGAATACAACTTTGCCTAAATCACCATTCACACCGGTTTTAAAGTCTGCAAATACACTTTTTATTTTGGCGAGCTCAATCGGTTTGGCTGATAATGGCACATTAGATTCATCAATAAATGCTCTTGAGATATATTCTTCAACAGTATTTGGTTGGCTGTTATACCAAAAAAAGGATGCAAAAATAAAAGAGAATAGCAGACTTGCAGCCATGGCATAATTTTTAAACGATAAAGTTTCTTTCTGATTGGTTGTTTGTCGCAGAATGATTGAGTCTTTGAGATTGTCCGGAGCTTTAATTTGTAAAGCATTCTTTAATGTTTTTTCAAACTCCATTGCTTCTTCGTACGCTTTGGCACAGCGCAAATCTTCTTTACGCAAGCGGTGGAACTCTTCATCTTTTGTGTAAGAATCTTTTAATAGTTGTTGTTTAAATTCAAAGTAATTCATAATACTTTCCCAATTTTACTTTCCCTGGAAAGAGCTTTTTGAAGTTTAGCTCTGGCTCGAAACAATTGTGTCATGACGGCACTTTTTGAGATGTTGAGTTGTTCAGCAATTTCATCACAGCTAAACCCACCGATGACTTGTAGAATCAGTGGTTCAGAGTATTTTTTTTCCAGCTTTAATATGGCGTCCCTAACAATATCAGCTTCGGCTTTATCATCGGGAGCCAGGGGTTTGCTATCTTCGATGTCAAAATCTAATTCGTCCAAACTGGTTATTGGTGGAATCTTTTTCTCAAACTGACGAACAAACTCTCGTCTTAAAATGATGAAAATCCAGCTTTTTGCTGCTTTCTCATCTTTTAATGAATCAAGTGCCCGCCATGCACGCAAATAAGTTTCCTGGACCAAGTCTTGTGCCATCGCTTCATTTTTACATAACCAAAAGGCAAAACGATACAAATCATCACTCAGGTGGCCTATTAAGGCATCAAATTTTCGTTCTTTTTGTCTCATCGTAGCAATGACCCGAATCAACCAATAATCTTTCAGTCCAAATAATATTTTGCTGAAAAATATTCTCGTTCATCGTTTCCAATCACTTTTATTTGATACTGGTTGTTTCTTATTTCAGATTTATCAACAGTTATTTCAAAACCGTGAAACGGAGAATCGGGGTCTTGGAGTTGAAAATATAACATGTCAATTGTCGTGATTGGTTGTTTATATTTCGAAATCAACATATCTTTTTTAGTATGCAGATACAATTTTTTTACTCCGAATCTATGAAAAAACACCCAGCCCTTTATTTTCAGATGGTTATTTTCAGCAGCTTCATGATGAGCATAAATTAGTGGTGGCAGTTCGCAGGTGTCAGCTCCATTATTCACCTCAAACACGTGGAACAGTTTTCCGCTTTGTTTATTGTTGATACCTTTTATGTAGTGGAGTTGGTTGAAACTGTCACATAATCCAGCATAATAACCACCTTTCAAAGAGAGTTTTATTGCCGAGTCTTCAATGACCAATAATGCATGTTTTTTGAATTTTTTCGGCTCATTCAATAACAAACCCATGATTTCAAGCTGCTTTTGTCTTCCATGTTTGATATTTTTTTCATGTGGGAGGACATTTAGATTGTTGCTGTCATTTAATTCAAAAGCCAATTCAGCTCCTGTCATAAAATAGTCAGTGATGAGGTTTTTAGTATTGTATTTTTTTTGTAATTGAGAAACCTCATCTGCGAGTTGTTTCCAGCCGGTTGAATTATCAAAAAATCGTGACTGCCAATATGAAAATGGTTGCTTGAAGAGTATTAACATAATTAAAAACAAAATTGAAAAAGCTAAACCACTGTATATCGACCATCGAACAATCCGCTGATTTTGGACCAATCCGATACTCATAACGAGAACCGGGATATAGGAAATCAATAACCAATGAAATGAGGTCCTGATATTATCGGCAAAAAGACCTGTGAAAATATAAAAAAACCAATGAATGAGGGCTGTCGATAAAACCCAATTGATAATAGTTTGATTGGAAAAGGTTTTCGTGTTTGCTCTTAGTGTTTTAACCCAAAGATACAAAACTACAGGAGAAACTACTATAACTTGAGAAATAATTAAATATAAATTTTCAGCCTGAAATGACCACGGATGGCGATTAGAAAATTGAAAAACAAATAATGGAAATTCATTTTCCATATTGAATGCTAAAATTGGTATAAAACCGATTAACATGATTGGAAATGAAATCAGCAACAATGGCTTTATAGCACTCTTATCACCACGAAAATGATAGAGGTAAACAATCCCGGCAAAGAATATCCAAATCCAAATTCTGACATGAATATTTACTGCAAGAGCCAGTAATACACCCAATAAAACCCATGTCCATTTGTTTTGACTAATTGTCAGATAAATGATCCAAATAACAAAAACCAGCATCCAGATATCAGGCAATGCAAGCAGAGCGACTACTGTTAATAATGGCACTGACAATATCAATAACCAACTGGTAACGAATTTGGTTTCTTTAAAAAGTTGGCGTTGAATTAAAGTTATTGCAAAAAAAATACTGAAATAACCCAGAAAAGCAAAAGTTCGAACACCAAAGTAAGTGTTCCCGAATATTTTAGTGCTTAATGCAATCATCCAGACATTCCATCCAGGTATTTCGCTGTAGGAAAGAGAAGGAAATCGGCTTTCCAGCCAATAAAAGGACTCATCACCGAAGAGTTGCAGGTTAATAACTAACCAAAGTTGCAGTGCTAAAACCGCAATTAAGACGATTGATGAAACTAAATAATTTCGGGAAATCAACACTGTGGAATTTTCAGATATTTCCCGGCTCTGATCAGGTAATTCGGAGCTTTCAATTTATTGATTCTGGCAATTTCAGTTTTGCTGGTGCATCGAAATTTTCTGGCAATTTTATTCAGGGAGTCGCCTTGTTTGACTCGGTAACTAATCAATACCATATTATTTTTGAAATCAGAGTCATGAAATGACTTTGCCATTTTCATAAATTCCGAGTTCTGGCAGTTTGTTTGGTAAACAGGCAAGAGGCTTTCCGGAATAATGATTTCCGTGCCTGATTTAATGGTTTTATCAGCTTTAATTCCAAAATTCAGGTTGCGTAAAACTCTGAACCATCCTTCTTCACGCTGTTCTTGGCCAAAGCAAGCGGCAAGTTCACTGAGAGAGGTATCGTTGTCAGCGATAACACTTGTAACTTGAGTATTAATAGTATGCAGGGAGACATTAAATTTCTCAGGACTTTGAAAAATCAACATGGCAGCAATAACCGTTGGAATGTAATATCGAGTTTCATGGGGAAGCTCGTAAAAAAAGTTTTTATCCCAGATAGATTTGTTTGCATGGCTTTTGTTCATTCTCGCAAAGCGGTTTTCCCCGGAATTATATGCTGCCAGCATTTTTGCGACATCACCATCATAAAGTGCTAGTTGTTCGTTGATGTATTTTGCCGCTGCTTCCGCAGATACATAAGGATTATATCGAGCATCATAAGCGCCGTAGTTGCCTGTTGCTCCAAGCCTTTTAGCGGTAGCAGGCATCAGTTGAAACAACCCGGCAGCTCCGGCTCTGGAATTGGAGTGGACACGACCGCCACTTTCCTGTGACATAATTCCTAAAACTAAAGCCTCCTGAATATCAAACTTATTAAATTCAGGAAGGATTTTATCTCTAAAAAACTGATAATAGTGCCAAGTATTAATCAGCTGTGGGCGCTTCCACGTCAGCCACTCATTGAGGGCACCTTTCACCAGTTCATTATTCATATAGTCACTGGAAAGAACCAGATCGTTTGTCGTATTTGGAGAAACAGTGACAATTTTTGACAAATGTTCGGTTTCGGTTTCCTTTTGTGAGGTCACAATATCCTTGTTCAGCAACCAAGCATCCAGCTTTTCTTGCAACTCCTCTTTACAAGGGTTGCTTAAATAACAAGAGTCTAATGAATCCAGTAAATTTAAAACACTTGGTTCTGTACTTCCTTGTTCAGAAATCACGCTGCTTTCTTTGAGATCGGGGTTGTTTCTTGTAGGCGTACTTTGACACCCAACAAATAAAAGGACTGATAAAAATGTAACTATAGTTTTTGTCATACCTTATCCTAAAAGAGGGTTTTTGATTATTATATTTTCATCCCTGTCAGGACCGGTAGAAATAATATGCACCGGGGTATCCGTATAATCAGCAATTTTATCAATTAAAGCGATTGCCTGTGATGGTAAATCGTTGAACTCTGTGATTCCTTTAGTTATTGATTTCCAGCCACTCAAAGTTTCATAGACCGGCTTGATTTTTCCCCAACTCTCGGCACTATCCGGAAAACTTTGTTGGTGTTTTCCATCTACTTCATAAGCGGTACAGACCTTGATTTCAGAAAAAGTATCAAGAACATCGAGTTTGGTCACACAAATTCCGGTCACGCCATTCATTTGAACAGCTCGTTTTAAAGCAACCAAGTCAAGCCAGCCACAACGACGAGGACGACCGGTTGTTGCACCGAACTCGACACCGTTTTTAGCCAACATTTTGCCATCGTCATCAAACAATTCTGTCGGAAACGGACCTGAACCCACACGCGTGGTATAGGCTTTAGTGATTCCCAGTACATAGCTGATATCTGTCACTCCTAAACCGGTTCCGGTTGATGCAGCACCGGCTGTGGTATTTGAAGAAGTCACAAAAGGGTAAGTTCCATGATCGATGTCGAGCAAAGAGCCTTGAGCTCCTTCAAGTAAAACTGATTTTCCTTGTTGCTGCATCTCATGAAGTTCAGCAGTAACATCAGCATTCATTTCCTTGAGTTGTTCACCAAAACTTAATGCTTGCTGATAAACTTTATCAAAATTCAAGGGTTGATGTTTGAAGTAATTTTCGATAACAAAGTTATGGTATTCCAGTGTTTCTGTGAGTTTTTCGTGAAGCAGTTTTGCATCCAATAAGTCTCCGAAACGAACTCCTCTCCTTGCCACTTTATCTTCATAGGCAGGACCGATTCCACGTCCTGTTGTTCCTATCGCATTTCCACCTTTGGCCTTTTCACGCAATTGATCAAGCAATATATGATAAGGCATAATGATTGGTGCTGCACTTGAGATTCGCAAACGAGAACGAACATCGACACCGGCTTTTTCAAGCTCCTTAATCTCTGTAATCAAAGCCTCAGGCTCAACAACAACACCATTGCCAATGTAACAAGCCACTCCTTCTCGGAGGATTCCCGATGGAACAAGATGTAAAACTGTCTTCTGCCCATTAATAATCAAAGTATGGCCTGCGTTATGACCACCTTGAAAACGAACCACAGCATCGGCATTATCAGTCAGCAAATCAACAATCTTACCTTTGCCTTCATCTCCCCATTGCGTCCCCAGAACAACTGTATTTTTTTTCATACGTCTCGATTTTATATCAATTATTTGTTATTAAAGTGCTTGAAAAATTCAGATTTTGCATCCAAAAGCATCATACTACCGGATTCTGTAAAGCTGTTTTTGTACGCTTCAAGGCTTCTCAAAAAAGAATATAACTCTTGATTTTTATTGTAAGCACTCGCATAAACCCGAGTTGCTTCTGCATCGCCCTCACCACGAAGTTTTGCAGCTTCTTTATTGGCATTTGCCACCAAAACTCGAACATTTTTGTCGGTTTCGGCTCGAATATTCACTGCTTCTTTTTGTCCGTTGGAACGATGTTCAGCCGCTTCAGCCGCTCTTTCTGAACGCATACGATTGAAAACAGATTCACTGACGGCATCACTCAAGTTAATTCTTTTGATGCGGACATCAACAACTTCTATTCCGAAGTTCTCAGCTATTGGTTTGGCTTTTTTCGCAAGCGATTCCATAATTTCAACCCTCTGAGTTGCAATCACTTGTTGCAATGTACGGTGTGAAAACTCTTCCAACAATGCATTCTTTATCACATCACTTAAACGTCTCTCCGCCGCAGACCTCAAACCGGAAAAAGTCGTGTAATAATCCACAACATTTTTGATTTTCCACTTCACAAAGTAGTCCACTTTTAAATACTCATTGTCAGTATTTAAAATAGAGGTTGGTTTATTATCCAATGTTTGAATTCTTGAGTCGAACTTTTTAATTTCATGAACTCCCGGAATTCTCCAATGCAATCCCGGTTTATAGTCGTACTTTTCAACTTTACCAATCTTTAACTTGATTGCCAGCTCCTTTTCATTCACTGTAAAAGTAAATGTCGCCAGAACAATGACTGAAAGTAAGATTAAAATTAATAATGCTGTTAATTTATTTCCCATCATTTATCTCCCTGTTCTACCGGTGCGAGTTGAGGTTGATTGGCTTCTTTCATAGCTGGACTCATTTTGATTGGATGAGCCGGTAACTTGAGAGGGGCTTAAATAAATCTTCTCTGATGAATTTGAATTGTTGGTTTTCATCATTTGATCGAGCGGCAAATACATCATGTTATTGCTATTTTCAGAATCAATAATTACTTTTGATGTATTGCTCAAAACTTTTTCCATGGTATCTAAATACAACCTTTCCTTTGTGACTTCGGGTGCAAGCTCATACTGTGAACGCACCAAGTCGAATTGTTCAGACTCACCTTCTGCTTTCGCGATAGTTGCCAGCTTGTAAGCTTCTGCTTCCTGAACAATTTTTAACGCACTACCTTCTGCCAAGGGAATCTTTTGTCTGGCATACTCGTTGGCTTCATTGATATAGGTTTTTGCATCTTCTCTAGCTTTTACCACATCGTCAAAAGCTTCTTTAACTTGTGCCGGCGGATGAACCTCTTTAAAGTTGAAATTTGTAACTTGAACACCTGAATAGTATTGATCCAGCATTAATTGCAACTCATTGACAATATTATTGATTGCCACTTCACGATTTTCATTTAAAAGATGGCTCATTGTGTTTGTGCCGACAACTTGTCTCACAGCACTTTCAGCAGCATGTTTGACAGTTGCTGTGGGATTTTCTAACAAAAACAGATAGTCATAGATGTTGCTTTCTCTAATGCGATATTGAATATCAAACTCTAAAAACACCAGGTTTTTATCTTCGGTCAGCATTTCTCCACTCTCGCTGACTGAATATAATTGGTTGATATCTACCTTGTAAACTTCCGATATTGGTTTTGGCCAAGTGAAATTTAATCCCGGCTCCATTGTTTTAGCATATTTCCCGAATGTCAGTACAACACCGCGTTCTGAAGGTCCGATTTTATATGCTGATGTCCAGCCAACATAGATTGCAACAAGTAGTAAAACAAAGAAGACAGGGAAAGAGGAGGAACTATTTGGTGTTGATGAAGAGCTTCCACCACCAAAAATTGATTTCAATTTATTAAAAAAATTAGAAATACTTTGTTCTAAATCAGGTGGTTTTTTCCCTCCTGAGCCCCAAGGGTCATTGCCCTTTTTTTTATCATCGTCTTTATTTCCGCCGGGTTCATTCCAGGCCATATTGTACTCCGAGTTTTGAACTTTTAAATTTATAAAACTGTATGAAGAAATTTACCACATTCATCATCTCTTGCTGCCAATTGTTGCCATTTTTCGGGAGAAAGTTCGACTTTTAATGACCAACTATTGTCTTCATTAAAAACTTCATTCCGAACAGCTCCCAATTGATAAAACAAAGCACGCAGCTTCCCAAATTGACCAGGCAACAAAATATCTTTCACTAAATGGGTACGATTAAAGCGTTCTTCAATAGCTTTTAACAACATTTCTACACCACTTCCTGTTTGAGCGGATAGCCAGCATTGTTCCACCAGACCATTTTCATCCTTTATCACTTTTGGATCGAGATGATTGAGGTCTATTTTGTTAAAAACTTCAACGACCGGAATTTCATCTACACCTATTTGTTCTAGAACCGATTTGACTTCTAAAATATGTTCGTCCATCTCAGGATTATTGCAATCGATAACATGTATGAGCAAGTCTGCTTCTACAGCTTCTTGCAAGGTCGCCTGAAATGCTGCAACCAAATCATGTGGTAAATCACGCACAAAACCAACGGTATCGCTTGCGACTACTTCCGTTCCCTGAATACCCGGAAGTTTTCTAACTGTCGGGTCTAGTGTTGCAAAGAGTTGGTCAGCCGCATAGACTTTGGACTCCGTCATACGGTTGAACAAGGTTGATTTTCCGGCGTTGGTGTAACCGACAAAAGCAATCATTTTGGTTCCGCTTTGTTTACGGCCACTTCGTCCTTGATTTCTCTGTTTGATAACTTTATCGAGTTTGCTTTTTAACTTTTTCACCCTAACAGCTAAAAGCCTGCGGTCGGTTTCCAATTGAGTTTCACCCGGACCACGCATACCGATTCCACCCTTTTGCCTTTCAAGGTGAGTCCAACCCCGAACCAAGCGTGTGGAAAGGTGACGAAGTTGTGCCAATTCGACCTGTAACATGCCTTCATACGAACGCGCTCTTTGTGCAAAAATATCAAGAATGAGTGTGGTTCTGTCAAGCACTCTGCATTTACAAAGAGATTCCAGATTTCTTTCCTGAATAGGGCTGAGTGCAACATCAACCAAAACCAAATCTGCACCCTTTTCTGAAACTTCTTGAGCGACTTTCTCAGCATTTCCAGTACCAATGAAAAACTTCGGTTCAGGGATTTTTCTTGATGGGCTTAAAACATCGAGAACAACTGCACCTGCTGACAAGGCCAGTTCAGAAAATTCTGTCACTTTTTCAGCATGCCCACTTCCCGAATTTGGACAAACGAGAATTGCGAGTTGACCCTTTTTTTTGCGTTCCTGATCTAACAAATTAATTGGTACGATTAAACAAAGTCGTATTATAAACGATACGAACTAAAGTGTGTTTTAATTTGAAGTACCGAAGGAAAATCTCAGAAAATTAGCTGTTATTTTCGAATTTATGCGTATCAATTAACTTTGCCGGAACAATTGTCGAGATGGCATGCTTATAAACCATTTGATTGGTATTGTTGTTGTTGAGAACAATTACAAACTGATCAAATGACTCAACCACACCTTGCAGTTTAATACCATTCAGTAAAAATATAGAAACCGAGACTCTTTCCTTTCTCAGTGCGTTCAGAAATGGATCTTGAAGTGATGTCCCTTTTGCCATAGTCATATTTTTATAGTTATACTTAAGCGAATTTTACCATAGTTAACAACTTATTTTTGCAAAGCACCACTCATTTGTAACATTTGTTTACTATTGTAACACTCTACCTTTTCCCAAAAAAACTTTTCCACAAAGCATTAACGATTTTAGTGCCAAATCTTCTGACAACCGTTTTTCCGGCAGCTTCAATGAAAGTATCACCTCTGCGACCCCTGACCCGCTTTTGATCTGCTTTTTCTCTTTCAAGTGCTTCTTCGGCTTCTTTCTTCTGCTTTTCGATTTGTTCCTGGCGTTTTTGCAATTTCTCAAATGCAGAATCTTTATCCATATCATCGTCGTATTTATCTCCTATTGGAGATCGTGACATCACCGTTTTCCTTTCTTCATCATTTGCAGGTCCCATCCGACAACGAGGAGGAGAAATTTTAACCCAATCAACAACCGAAGGAGCTCCGTTTTCGTCCAAAGTTGAAACTAAAGCCTCACCAACTCCGAGCTGTGTAATTGCTTCTTCGGTATCAAAGTTGGGGTTCGGTCTGAAGCTTTCGGCTGCTGCCCGAATCACTTTTTGGTCTTTGGGAGTATAGGATCGAAGGGCGTGTTGTACTTTATTTGCCAATTGTCCGAGAATTGTTTCAGGAACATCACCTGGGGATTGCGTGCAAAAATAGATTCCCACACCTTTAGAGCGAACCAATCTTGCAACTTGCTCAATTTTTTGCAATAACGCTTTTGGGGCATCATTAAAAATTAAATGGGCTTCATCAAAGAACAATATCAACTTCGGCAATGGTTGATCGCCAACTTCAGGCAAAGATTCAAACAATTCTGTCATCAGCCAAAGCATAAATGTGGCATACATTTGTGGATTCTGGATGAGATCTCTGGAGTCCATAATGCTGATGATGCCGTTTCCTGACAAATCTTGCTTCATCAAGTCGGATAATTCAATGGCAGGTTCGCCAAGGAGCATTTCCGCACCTTGTTGTTCCAACTTCAACAAGCGACGTTGAATCGCTCCAATGGATGAACTGGTAACACGTCCGTATTTGTTGGAAACGTCCTGATAATTATCGCCCATATAGGACAAAAGCTGTTGCAAATCCTTTAAATCGAGCAAAGCGAGCTTTTCATCTTGTGCCATTTTAAATCCGACATTAAGCACGCCTTCTTGAACATCCGATAATTCCAGAAAACGTCCCAATAACATCGGACCTAATTCCATAAGTGTAGTTCTGACAGGATGGCCATATTTTCGGTAAATATCCCAGAAAACGGTCGAAGAGCCTTCAAACTTATAATCTTTAACACCTAGTTTCTCGGCTCTGGCGATTAATTTCTCTTTTTCTTTTCCCGCTTGTGATAACCCCGAAACATCTCCTTTAACATCCGTAACAAACACTGGAACACCCAATCTTGAGAAGTTCTCGGCTAAAACCTGAACGGTTACCGTTTTCCCGGTACCGGTTGCTCCGGTAATAAGTCCGTGTCTGTTGGCAAAATGTCCTAAAATTTCTGCCGGGCGTTCACCTTTTCCAAAATGCAGTTTGACGGTTTCAAAATCACTTGCCATTACTCAACTCCATATCTTTTGCAAATCCAGTTAAACATTGCCATCATGCCCAATGCTTCTCCACCTTTGGGATGCCCAACACGACCATTTGACCAGCCAAATGTGTCAATATGAACCCAAGGAATATTTTCACCAACAAATTCTTGCAGGAACAAGGCTGCAGTAATACAACCACCCATTGGAACAGAACCTGAGTTGGTTAAGTCTGCAATATCGGGAGTAATCTGGCTCTTATAAGGTTGATAAAGTGGCATTGGCCATAGCGGATCAAAGACTTCGTTTGAGCAATTCATGATTTCTACATTGCAATCACTTTCATTACTAAAAACCGGCGGTAAATCCGCACCCAAAGCCACTCTGGCAGCTCCTGTCAATGTGGCAAAATCAACAATCAAGTTTGGGTTGAATTCACTGGCATAAGTCAAAGCATCCGATAAAATCATTCGGCCTTCGGCATCAGTATGTCCAATTTCAACGGTTAAACCTTTGCGTGTTTTAACAATATCCCCTTGACGATGAGCGTTGCCTGCAATGGCGTTTTCAACAGCCGAAATGACAACTTTAATTTTAAGCGGTAAATTTAAACGCATAATCAGTTGAGCCAAGCCCAAAACATGAGCCGCTCCACCCATGTCTTTTTTCATATTCCGCATACTTGAAGCCGGTTTGACATTGTTACCACCGGTATCAAAACAAACACCTTTACCAACTAGACAAACAAATGGATCGCCATCTTTACCCCAATCCATAGTCAAAACTCTGGGCTCTTTAAATGAAGCTCTGCCAATTAAATGCACCGCCGGAAAGTTTTGTTTGAGAAGGTCTTCTCCAACAATTTCAGAGAATTTTGCATTGTGTTGTTCGGCAATTTGTCTGGTGACCTCCGAAAGTTCTATTGGCCCCATGTCATCAGCAGGTGTATTTATTAAATCTCTGACCAGATAGGTCGATTGAACCGTTTCCAGTGCCTTTTGATATTTAGTAGCAAGCCCTTTGACAACTAATTGAGATTTAGGCTGATCCGAAGATTTATATTTGTCAAAAAAATAACAACCAAAACCCCAGCCAACAACACATGAGTGAATCAATTTTTCATCTTCAGATTGCAGAAAATAATCACCGGCAGGTAAATCACCCGGTAATTTGGCAAAGTCATGGAAGTCGTTATTTTCAGAAATTAAACAAACAACTTTTTTCAACTTTCCTTTTGAATCCAGTAAACACAGTGAACTGCCTACTACATTACCAAAATCATATAAAGCAATTATGTTTTTAGTGGCTTCATCCTGTTCATTCACCCAGTTTTGAAATTGATTTTTTTCAACGGCTACTATTGCAATTGGAGTGGTATTTGATTTTTCTACAATATTTAGAATTGTCATAATTTTTCTGTTATTTCAGTAATTTTTTAATGATGTTTTTATTGATGACGGCTTGTTTCGCTGTTTCCAGTCGGTGGGCTCGCACAATCGTTTTTAAACACTTTAAAGCATCTTCAAAATCATCATTGATGACCAAATAATCGGCTTCATGATAATGTGAGATTTCATTGATGGCTTTTTTCATTCTGGCATCAATCACTTCTTTGGAGTCTTGAGCTCTGTTCTCCAGACGTTCCTTTAATGCATCAATGCTTGGCGGCAAAATAAAAATGCTGATGGCATCAGGTCGGCGTTTTTTGATTTGCTCCGCACCTTGCCAGTCAATTTCCAAAACCACATCGTGACCTTCGTTCAGCATTTTGTCGACGGACTCTTGTGAAGTTCCGTAGAAATTCCCAAACACCTCGGCATATTCAAGAAAGTCTCCGGCTGTGATTTTTTGTTTGAATTTACTTTCGTCAATAAAGTGATAATGATAACCATCAATTTCACGAGGTCTCGGAGCTCGGGTTGTTGAGGAAATTGATAACTTCAAATGATTTGTATCCCGAACCAAAGCATTCACCAAACTGGTTTTTCCGGTTCCTGATGGTGCTGAGACGATAAATAATGTTCCTGTCAGATTTCCGCTCATGATATTTACTCGATATTTTGGATTTGTTCCCGCATTTGTTCTATAGCAACCTTCATGTCAATGCTGGATTGAGAAGTCAGAACAGTTGCCGACTTTGAACCAATAGTATTAGCCTCTCTGTGCAGTTCCTGAATGAGAAAATCCAAACGTCTGCCAACAGGTTCATCCAAATCGATCACTCTTTGGATTTCCTGAATGTGAGTGTTCAAACGATCTGTTTCTTCAATAATGTCCGATTTTTGCAACAATAACGCCAATTCCTGCTCAAATCTCTCTTCATTGCAATCAATCTTCATTTCATCGAGTTTGGCCAATAAGCGTTCTTTCAGGCTTTGCTGAATTTCAGGAATGTGTTTTTCCACAATATTTCTGGTTTCGATAATAGTATCCAGCTTTTCAAGCAATACGGCTTTCAGTGATTCGCCTTCCCTGACTCTGGCTTCTATTAATGATTTAACAACATCCTCAATCAACTCAATCGCAGATTGTTCCATTTTTGCTGTGTTCTTTGGAGTTTGAATAATGATTTGAGGCCATTTCAACAAATCCATGGTGTTGAAATCGGTATTGATATTGATGACTTTATTTTGAATTTCGCTACTGCATTCCAGCAATTGCTTCAGTAATGGCATATTGATACTCAAATCTTCAATATCCGCATCCGGATTGGGATAATATTTGATGAAAATCTCAACTTTCCCCCGGTTGAGATATTTTCCAACCAGTTTTCTTATCTCACCTTCGGCTTTTCGCAAAAAATCCGGCTGCCTGAGAGCAATGTCCAGAAATCTTTGATTGACAGAGCGAATCTCGCAAGTAAATCTGCCAAATTCGGTCTGAACATCTCCGCTGGCAAAAGCGGTCATTGATTTAAGCATGTCTTATCTGACGTTTTTAAAGTCGCTTATTATAACCTTATTTCAACAAAGTTGATATTCCAAATTTTTCTTCAATTAAATCGGCAAACAAATGAGCTCCATTGGCAACCGACTCCATCCAGTCTTCGCCGGCAGATTCATTGGCATTATCACTAATAAACTTATATGCCTCAAATTTCACACCATGATGCTCACAAACTTTATTCAAAGCATAGCCTTCCATATCCACTAAATCAATATCCACACCCAAGCCTTCCAATTGCTTCTCCGCATTGGTGATAAAACTGTCACCGGTTCCAAGGACAATGCCTGTCTTTTCGGGAAGTTTTTCATCGGATAACGGTGTGATTCCACGAGGAAAGTCCAAACCACGAACATCCATATCCACCTGCACAAAATGAGCGACTTTGTGCAAACCAACCAAATCAGCAATCCCGCCGGCAGTACCATAATTGATAACCAAATCCGGTTGATATTTAACAATCGCTTCATACAATTTGATACTGGCATTCACCTTACCAACGCCGGTATAAACCACTGGAGCAAACTTTTCCAAACCCTCAGCCTCATGAGGAAGTGCAATAACGATGATGTATTTCATTGAAACAGTTTTTGTGAAAATTTTTGCAGTATAGCTTTTTTTGGAGTTTTGTATAGGGGTTTAGAATGTTTTCAAGTTGTTATTCACCTGCAATCAATTTGTATAACGCCGCAATTCACCACCTGCGTGAAATTACCTTGTTAGGCATTATTCTAATACCACTAAAATGGCCATAAATAGTCGAAAAATATGCGAATGAACTTACCTAGGGGAGGAAACACAAGAAGCAATATTGATATCAATTGAAGCCAATTGATAACATAAAACGAAGTCGTTTTGCATTCTCTTCATATCGAACATCTATCCTTTCGAATTTATCAAGACGACGCCTAAAATAATGGTATCTTTCGTAGTCGTTTACTTCTTCAGAAAGCTTCATTTTATTTAAAATATCTACTATGTATTGATCTGAGTCGTCATGCATTTTTATACTTTTTGGACACGCTATTTCAAACACAATGCGCGAGAGTAGAAAGAAGCCCAGCCCGAGATACATGGTCATCAAAGTTCTTCTATTATTTTCAACCCATGTTGACAGCGTATCCGTATCAATAGCTTTCTCTATAAACTCAATTGTCCCAACAACATTGTCTAGAAAATCAATCGCAAAAGGTAAAAAAGGAACTAGGAAAACCATCTTTCCGAGAGGGCTTCTCGCTATTGACTTAAGTATTTTCCACTCGAATGTAAGTTTTTCTACGAGTTCATTCATAATTACTCCATTTTTTGATGCCTAATTTGGAGCTAACCTACTAGTCTTTTCATGGTCAGGATTGGCCATGGAAAGGCTTGTTTGGGCTTTGTACCTTGATAGGTGGACAGTCGTTTTGATACTTGATGTCAAATTTCGCTCCGCATTGGTTTAGTCCTTTTAAGTTTGTTGCATTCAATTAAACGAGTCAAATGAACCTAGGTTTCCAAATGTGTTTATAGAACATACTCCTCAATCTTCTTTCAAAAGGGGAGCTTTATGAGTTTTAAATTAATTTACGAAATATTTGGGAGATGCTGAAAATAAATTCAGCATGACGATACCTTTTTTCTAGATCAATAGTTGTTTAGTTCAATGAAATATTTGTAGATTTCAACAATTCTGGTATAAGTATTCACTTATCAATTTTTTCCAGATTATGAATTCAGATTTTTTTAAGAAAATTCAGCAAGCCGCCAGTCGTTTAGAAAATTTGGCTCATAAAACACCTGTGTTGACTTCATCAACACTTAACAAAATGTTGGGTGCTGAGGTGTTTTTTAAATGTGAGAATTTTCAGAGAGTTGGGGCTTTTAAATTTCGCGGGGCTTACAATTGTATTTCTCAGCTTACTTATGAAGAAAAATCTCGTGGTGTGATTGCCTTTTCATCCGGAAATCATGCCCAAGGAGTTGCTCTCGTTGGTAAAATGTTGGGAATAAAAACCACAATAGTAATGCCGAATAATGCCCCTAAGTCAAAACAGGAAGCGACCAAAGACTATGGTGCTGATGTGATTTTATACAACCCGGAAACTGAAGTTCGTGAAAAAATTGCCAATGAAATTCAAAACAAGCATGGTTACACTTTGATTCCTCCGTTCAACCATGAAAATATTATCGCCGGGCAGGGAACTGCTGCTTTGGAGCTGATGCAGGATGTTCCTGAAATAGACACTCTTCTCGCACCTTGTGGTGGTGGCGGATTGTTGAGTGGTTCTGCGATTGCTGCCAAGGGAGTTAACCCGAGTTGTCAGGTGATTGGCGTAGAACCTGAAGTAGCCAATGATGCTTATCAATCGTTTTATACCGGCAAACTGGTCAGTAAACCCAATCCTCCGACCGTCGCAGATGGAACACGAACGAGTTCACTGGGCGATATGACTTTTGGTTTGATAAAAAAATATGTGGACGCTTTTGTTACGGTTTCCGAACAGGAAATTATTGAAGCTGTTCGATTTCACTTGATGCGAATGAAGATAGTAGTTGAACCATCAGGAGCTTTGGGGTTGGCAGCATTACTAGCGAACAAAATTAAAAACAAAGGTAGAGTTGGAGTGATTATCAGTGGTGGAAATATTGATGCAACCACTCTGTGTGAGATATTGGCTCAGTAATTATGCAAATTTCTAGAAAATATTTAGTCCTGATCGGCTGGTTATTGGTAGTGACAATCATTACTCTATCTCTCATTCGAATTGATGCTGCCATGCCGAAAATCGAAAATAGCGATAAAATCGGTCATTTTTTAGCTTATTCCAGCCTGATGGCTTGGTTCACATGGCTATACACCAAAGCTTGGGTGAGAAATTTATATGCATTAGCTTTTATCATTATGGGCGGTTTACTGGAATTACTTCAATCCATGACCAGTTTCCGTTCGGCAGATATTGCTGATTTTCAGGCAAACACAATCGGAGTGATTATTGGTTTTGTTTTTGCAGTATTAACCAGCAATATTGGCTTTATTAAAAAGACTTTTAGTCTTTAACACTATTAGTTTTTTTAAATTTGATTAAAAACAGGTAAAACAATTAACTCCATGTTTTTATTGCCGTCACCTATTACTATTTTAGATTCTGTACCATTTGTAGTCATTAATGATGGAGTTTGGATTGAATTTCCGTCTTCGCTTATAATTGTAACTTTAGTTTCTAAAAATATCTGATTTTCCATCAATTTTGATGGTTTTATCGATACTTCCAAACCAGCCTTGTCAGATCTTAATACTGCAAACTCTCCAAATTTTGCTATCACTCTTGATTCAATCCTTTTGGTCGAAATTGTATTGTCCGTGTTTTTAGTTTCGAGAGAAAATTTTAGTATTAAATCAACTTGGTTATCTGCTAAGGCAAAAGGTTCCTCTTCCAGCTTTTTTGCAGAAGTTGAGTTGATACTCAATAGGAGGGTTAGAATAATCGCAGGTATTATTAATGTTGATGATAGGGTTATTTTATTTACTTTATTCATTTTAAATTCCTCTGATAGTTGTTTGATTCGAAAAACATTAAATTTTGATTTTCCGAAAAAGCTATTGACCAATAGATTGTCGTGATTTTTGCGCATTAAAATTTGTGCTAAATCCTGTTGATATTAACCATTCGCAGTTTTGTCTTTGCAGGCGGAATCGCAACTCAGCTCTATATATTCTCTACTTCTTTTTGCCAATAACAGAACAAGCGGATTCCACCACATAAGCCTTTGAATAAAAGTAATGAGAATTAGCCAAAGCGAATCTTTATGCAAAACATGTTGGGTTTCATGCAAAATAATACTTTCAAATTCTTTGAGTTTTGTATATTTTTCTCCTACGAAGATTTTTGGTTTAAAAAACCCGACAGTAAATATTTCATCAGAATCCGGAATTAAAAATACTCGAATTGACTCAGTCGCGTACAGATACTTAGAACGTAACTCAACCTTTCTGGTTTTTTGTTTATATCGAATGATATCGACTAAAAAAAGGATAAGACCGCTTAATAGAAGTAAATAAAATACATTCTTAAAAGATATTAAGTTCGTTTCTAAGCTCGGTATATTGGTCGCTTGCTTCAGGTTTTGGCTGAATTCGGAAACTATTTTGACTGTTAAGAGACTATTCTCGGCAAATACTTCATCTAAAACACCGTACGGAATAAGCCAACTGACCAATGCCAACATTATGAGTCTGAATCGCACCCTGTATGGCGTAGATCTGAGTAAATATAAGTAAAAAAGAGTCGCAATGCTCAGAAATAAATTTACCGAAAAATATGAAAACAACTTATTTCCCCTTTTTGTTAATAATTGTTTTTAAATACTCAATATCTTCTTTTGACAATTGATCCTCTTCCAATAAATGATTGATGAGCAATCGTGGGTTACCGGAAAATACTTTATCAATAAACTTCTTGATTAATGGCTTTTGCAACTCCTCTTGCTTAACAGCAGGAGAATAGACTATCGTTCTGCCAAAATTCTTAACTCGCTTTAAGGCTAACTTTTGTTCAAGACGATCAATAATTGTTTTGACCGTTGAATAGGTTACTTTTTTATTTTTTGAAATCTTGCGATGGATTTCCGGTGCAGTGGATGATTTATCTTTCCAAAATAAAGTCATCACTTCCAATTCAAACTCTGATAATTTCACATCTCTACATTTGTAGTTTTAACATCGACAATTGTAGAGATTGACTTTATATAAGTCAATAACGAAAAGTATTTATTCAAAGAAATATTCAGCTATAATGACGAACATGACTGATTTACAAATAATAGTACCGGTTTTTAATGAGCAGGAAGTGGTGGACTTGTTTTATGAAAAGATGAAACAGGTTTTGCAAACTTGTGATGCTGATTGGACCATTTTATTTGTTGATGATGGTTCAACCGATGGAACAGTTAAACATATTGAATTTCTTCAACATAAAGATAAAAGAGTCGGATATCTGACTCTTTCACGTAACTTTGGCAAGGAATACGCATTGACTGCGGGGTTGGATTATGCCGATGCCGAAGTTGTGGTGGTAATTGATGTGGATTTACAAGATCCTCCCGAACTCATCCCTGAAATGCTGGATTTATGGCATGAAGGCTATGATGTGGTTTATGCCACTCGCAATGAACGCGAAGGTGAAACCTACATGAAAAAGGCAACGGCTTCATGGTTTTACCGTATTATCAACTCGATGAGTAAAATTTCAATTCCCAAGGATACCGGCGATTATCGGTTAATAGATATGAAAGCGGTTAGAGCTTTGCGCAAACTCAGAGAAAGTAATCGTTTTATGAAGGGTTTATTTGCTTGGGTAGGTTATAAGCAAAAGGCGATTTATTTTGATCGTAAAAAGCGTGTTGCCGGCTCAACCAAATGGAATTTTCGCAAATTGTTTTCTTTTGCGGTGGATGGAATCACTTCTTTTTCATACATGCCGTTGAGATTTGCCACCTGGATTGGTGTATTGGTGGCTTTGTTTGCATTTCTGTACGGTTGTTTTATCATTGCTAAAACACTTATATTCGGTAACGATTTACCCGGTTATCCTTCATTGATGGTGGTAATTCTGTTTTTGGGCGGAATTCAGCTCATGGCATTAGGTGTTATCGGAGAGTATTTAGGGCGTTTATTTGAAGAGAATAAACGACGACCTCTTTATCTGATTGATAAATTTGAACCGCCGGAAAAATAGTTGTTGAAAAAAAGTGGTGAATATGTCAAAAATATACAAAAACAGTCAAAGTTGCGGAATGCCACTGAAAAAAGACCCGTAAGATGGTTCACACAATGCGGATGGCTCTAAAAACACCATGTATTGCAGCTATTGTTTTAAAAATGGTGAGTTTAAACAACCGGATTTTACTGTCGATCAAATGCAGCAACTTTCAAAAGAAAAAATGATCGAAATGGGGTTTCCAAAATTTTTGGCCGGGTTGTTTAGCAAAAGCGTTAGAAAACTCGAACGCTGGAAATAAATCAACTTACCAAAATTAACTTTAGACTCGATACACCTTGAGCAGTTAAAGGGTAGTAATATTCCAGTCCGCCACTTTTGTCGGCGAGCTTGTAGAACAGCAACCCCAAATGTTGGTGCTCGTGTTTTTCAATATTGCAGATTTCACGATTAAAAACTGTCTTTATCACTTCGTGATAATAATCTCCTGTAAGTTTATATTTGTCCAGCGTTGCAAAGCAAATATGGCTCTCTTTTGAAACATCAGAGTTTGGTAAAAATTGACGCACATCCAAACCATGTTCGGTTAGCGTCGAGACGTATTGCCTTTGGATTTGTGTATAAATCAGATAGGATTTTTCTTCATTTTCACCATTATGCTTTTGCTTGAGAGATTGCCAATAGTGGAACGTGTAAAAAGGTGTGAATACAATTTTTTTGGAAAGATAAAACTCGTTCCCCTGAGGTAATATTACTTTTTTCTCAGGAGCTGAATTAAAAAGAGACTCTTCCAGAATTTCCCACAGCCCGTCAAATCCCATCATCTGATAATGATTGTGCATCATCGCAGCCAAATCCAGCACAGTCATAAAGTTGGCATGTCGTATTTTGACACCCAAAGTGGATTGCAATTGTAAAAATAATTCCCTTGAAACCATGCCCTTATGCATCAGCTCATTTTCAAAAACACTTTGCGTTTGTTCGTTTTCTGTCAATACAACAAAAGGTATCAACAGCAATGGCGAACCTGAATTGGAACCTTTGGTTTGCAACCCCTCCGGCAAGCCTTGGGCATTCGCACCAATAATCAATTGGTTGCGTTTATTGTTTTCTCCTTTTAATGCGGCATTCAGGTACTGACGGATTTGAGAGTGTATTGGGAAACCGGGTTGTAAAATTTCATTACTTTGGTACAAACCGCCTGCAATTGCATAGGAACTACTCTTTAGATTTGGTAAGATTGTTTGCAATTCTTTACTAATTTGTTCGTTGAGCCGTTTAGTTTCAGATTGCAACAACTCTCTTTTTGGATTGTTTTCAGGTCCTGAGAAGAACTCTATCGACAATAAACCCTGTAACAGTTTATTCGCCATCTTGCTCCTCATTTTGTTGCTCTACATGAACAACACCCGGGTCGTTAAACCAAGAATAAAGCGTTTGTGATAATTGCTCAATACCTTCTTTTTTTAAACCGGAAAAAATTTGCACAGTGGAAGTTCTAGAAATATTGATTAATTCTTTTTTAACTTGCAACAAAATAGCTTTTTGTTTGCCGGATTTAAACTTATCCGCTTTATTCAGCAGAACATGCGAAAACAAACCGGACTGATCCGCCCAATATAAAAACTGTTTATCAAAATCCTTTAAAGGATGACGAATATCCATGACTACAACAACACCAATCAGACTTTTTCTTTTCTGCAAATATTGCTCAATTTCCCTGTCCCAATGCTGTTTAATCTTAACAGGCACTTTTGCATATCCGTAACCGGGCAAATCGACTAAGCGACGATTATCACCCAAATCAAAACAGTTCAGTAACTGTGTCCTTCCCGGAGTTTTACTAATCTTCGCCATTTTTTTATTGCCGGTTAATGCATTGATAGTGGTTGATTTTCCGGCGTTGGATCGCCCAGCAACAGCAATTTCCAAACCGATATCATCCGGTAGTTGTGAAACGATGTGAGCCGATTTTAAAAATGTGCAATTGGCAAAAATATTTTTCATGGATGGATTTTAACCTGATTAACTGATTGTTTACAGATAATCTTTAGCAATCATGCTGTTAATTATGGTCACTTCATTCGATTTTATAACTTTATTCCTTTACAATCCTTTCTATGAGAAATGTATTAATAACAGGAGCCGCCAGTGGTTTGGGCAAAGCGATGGCTCAACTCTTTGTCGAAAAAAACTATAATGTTTTGGTGGTGGATATTCAAGATGAGTCAGGGCGTGCTTTTGTCGAAGAAATAAAACAACAAGGCTATCAGGCTGAATACTACCATTGCAATATCGGAAGCATTGAAGATATTGAGAGTTTGTATAAAGAGGTTCAGGACAATCATCAAAAAATAGATGTGTTGATTAATAATGCCGGTGTTGCCAGTGCCGGAACATTGCCTCAAACGACTTACGAAGAGTGGCAACGGCTTATTTCTTTGGATTTAATGAGTGTTATATACATCACAAAAGCCTTTTTACCACTCATCAAACAAAACCAACAGGCTCACATTGTCAATATTGCATCATTTGCCGGAATTGCTTTGATGCCGGGAATGATGTCATACAATGTTGCCAAGTCCGGAGTGATTGCGTTTTCGGAAACACTGCATGGAGAGTTAAATCAGTATGGAATTGGCGTGAGTGTTGCTTGCCCTGCTTTTTTCCCGACAAACCTGGTTGAAAGCATGGACTCTGCTTCTGATAAAACCAAAAGTTTTGTTGAGAAGCAAATGAAAAACTCCTGTGTCAGTGCGGAAGATGTGGCAAAAGATATATATGTAGGAATTCAGAAAAAGCAATTCATGATTATCAGTCACAAAGACTCAAGAATACAATATTTCATCAAACGACTTTTCCCGAATGTTTTCATGCGAAAGAAAATAAAAATATTCAACAAAATCAACCAATAAGTTTTATCGATACTGATTAACTGAGCCGGGAACCAGATAAAGTGCTGATCTTTTAACAGCAAATTCCTTACCGGTATCATAATCAACCTCACAATCCAGCAAATAACGAATTTGTTCCTGGCCGGGCTCAAAGACATTCAGTTTCACTTTCTTGAATGTAATGATTTCAGTAGAAAAAGATTCAAACTGTAATTTTGGTTTTGAATCTATTGAAATTTCCTTATTGTCATTAACTATAATCTGACAGGCAATTTCTTCCAGTTTTCTTGGGCGGTACGAGCGGTATTCGAATCGCAGTTGAACTTCTTTCTTGGCAATATCTATAAAATTGATTTTAACATCCGGTGGTGCTTTTTGTCTGCGAAAATGATTATTTGGCTCTCCACAGGAAACCAACATTAACGATACAATAATTAAACTAAATAGTTTCATCAGCTTACCTTTTTGGGGTCTAAAGCATCCTGCATGGAATCTGAAAACATATTGAATGCAATCACTAAAACAAACATAAACATCGAAGACGCAATAAAATTATTAAAATACCCTGCTTGAATATCCAGAGTTGATTCTGAAATCATCAAACCCCAGCTCACACCATCCTTAACACCCATACCCAAGAAACTCAGTATCACTTCCGACTTAATCGCTGCAACAAAAGCAATGGTTGCCTGAACAAGCAAGATATGAGAGGTGTTTGGTGTAATGTGTTTAAAAATGATTCTTGATTCCACAACACCAATTGAACGTGCGGCTTCTACAAACTCTTGTCCTTTGAGTTTGATAACCTCACCTCGAATCACTCTCGCTGTCCCTGTCCAGAAGGTTGAAATCATAGCTATATGCATAGCAAAAGGATTTTCTTTCAAGGCATAGGCAACAGCTGCCACAAATAAATAAAAAGGAATCGAGTCCAACACTCCCATCAGCCATAAAATCACCGAGTCAACCCACGTTCCACTATAATACCCTGAAAGCGAACCTAAAACTGAACCTAACAATGTAGAAAATATGGCAACAACCAAGCCGACTTCAAACGCTACTTTAGTGCTAAAAATCACCCGTGCGAATATATCTTGTCCGATCTGATTGGTTCCAAACCAATGTTGCATGGATGGTCCTTCGCTCAAAGCATCGCTGGTATCACTCCAGTTTCCACCAACAAAACCAAACCACACAGCCAAAGCAATGATAAAATAAACCAGAACTATCAATGCTCCGAGTTTACCCATTCCATCGTTTTTAAATTTATACCATGCTTTATCCCAGACCGAATGACCTTTCTCCATGGTTGATATTTCGATAGATTTCGTATTCATAACCAACTCCTCTATTTCAACTCAACTCTTGGATCAAAAACACGATATAAAATATCTGTCAACAACAGGACAATAACAAACAATACAGCGGTAAGACCGACTATCGCTTTCAAAATATTTTGGTCGCCAGCAAGAATGGCATCATAAGTGACTTTGCCAACACCAGGAATCCCAAAATAACTCTCAATCAACAAACTTCCGCTAACTACTACCAGTGGAATCGAAAACATCACTCGGGTAATTATCGGGACCATGGCGTTTTTTAAAACACCTTTAAATAACAAGGCTTTCGTGCCATGACCAAATGCTTTTGCAGTTCGAACATGATCTTTGGTCATTTCTTCAACCAAAACAGCTCGATAAAATCTGGTATTGTATCCCAACGCAACAAATACGGTTGCCAACGTCGGAACAGTGACATATTTGAGAT
>JAGRJO010000069.1 GCA_020442725.1 Lysobacterales bacterium | reverse complement strand
GCAGTTAAAGCAATCAATAATGTTGCCAAAGTATAGGGCCAGGCACGCATTTTATGAGGCAATGCACCGGATATTAATGCTGCCCAGAACGATATGACACAGACGAACCATGTCAGATGGTAAATTCCAAACCAACTGGAATGACCAGCTGAAAAGTAGTTAATCAGTACCGATAATAAATATCCGCTGACAACGATAAAACCCCAATGTTTGGATGCTGTTATTCGACGACGACGCAACAGCCAAAGTAATACAAACAGTGAAGAAACAAAAACTGTCAGATCATGGGTTATTGCAAGAAAAAATGCCAATACCGGTTGCGTCCAGTCCGTATGAAAGGCTTGCATGAAAGCACTGACTTGTTGTGACCAATTTTGAATAGCATCGCTATTGAGAATCACAAATAACGAAGTAACCGTCAATGCCAGTATAAATGAAGCCATTAATGCCAAAGAACCTGTCTCCGGTTTTCTCGGGTCAATCAAACCGGATGTCACTTTTCCGAAATGGGGATGTTTTTGCGACCAGACAAGAGTTTTACTTAGGATTGTATGAGCTCTGGGAAGTAAGAACCCGTAAACCGCATGAATCACCCAGTAAACAACAAAAACAACAACTGCGAAAGCCAGTACCAGTAGCGATAATGCACCAGCAACTTTTGACATTGCTCCCATTGCGTTTCCAAACAACATTCCGGGCAATAAATAAAATGGCGACCATAATATAGCCGCAACGGTACTGATTATCAGGTATTTTTTTAGCGGCATTTCCATTACACCGGCAATAGCAGGAATGATTGGGCGAACTAAACCTACAAATCGTCCAATGAAAACACTCAAGGCTCCCCACTTAGAAAAGAACGATTGTCCTTGCTCAATCAGTTTGGGAAATTTATAAATCGGCCACATTTTCAGCAAGCCTTTTTTATAATGTCTACCTATCCAGAAACTGATTCCATCTCCTGCAAAAGCACCTAATGAAGCAGTAATCCAAGCCAGCTTAAAATCAACAACTCCCAGTCCAATCAGCGTTCCCAAACCAACAAGCAATGCAGCTCCTGGAAGTAAAATCCCAACCAATAACAAGGATTCTCCTAACGCGACAATAAAAATCATCCAACCGGTTGCATGCGGATGAGCTTGTACCCATTCTAATGTTGCTTGCAGCCAGGAGGATGATTCCATCGTTTATTACAGCTCTGAAAATGCAATTGTTGCTGCTTTTAAAGTTTTGCTCAAAGTCACTTCATCATGTGTTGACGAGACAAAACCAGCTTCATAAGCAGATGGACCTAAATAAACACCGTTCTGAAGCATCTTATGGAAAAAGTCTTTAAAACTTTGTTCATTGCAATTGGATAAGTCGGCAAAATTATTAATTTCAGATTTCTCGGTGAAGAACAATCCAAACATTCCGCCCAAATTAACTGTATGGAAAGGAATATTATTTTGCTTGGCAATTTTTTCCAAACCATCGACCAGTTTTTGCGTTTTATGGCTCAAATCTTCGTAAAATCCGGGTTTTGAAATAATATCCAACATTACTGAACCCGCCGTCATTGCCACTGGGTTTCCAGATAAGGTTCCCGCTTGATAAACCGGACCTAAAGGAGCAATATGCGACATAATTTCTTTTTTACCGCCAAAAGCTCCAACAGGAAGCCCGCCACCAATGACTTTCCCGAAAGTCGATAAATCAGGAGTGATTCCATAAACTTCCTGAGCGCCACCCAGAGCCACTCTGAATCCGGTCATTACTTCGTCAAAAATTAACACTGTTCCATATTTATCACACAAGTCACGAACACCTTGCAAATAACCATCTTTTGGCAAAATCATGTTCATATTACCCGCAATTGGCTCAATAATAATTGCAGCCACATCATCGCCGTGAGCTTTCATAATTTGTTCCAAAGCATCCAAATCATTATAAGCAGCAGTTAAAGTCAAGTCGGCAACCGCAGCAGGAACTCCCGGTGAACCCGGAATTCCCAAAGTCAACACTCCGCTTCCTGCTTTTACTAAAAATGAATCTGCGTGGCCATGATAGCAACCTTCAAATTTGATAATTTTATTTCTTCCGGTATAACCTCTGGCAAGACGAATCGCACTCATGGTCGCTTCCGTTCCCGAATTCACCATGCGAACCATATCCAAAGATGGAATCAACGAGCACATTTTTTCAGCGACTGTGACCTCTTGTTCCACAGGAGTTCCAAAGCTCATGCCTCTATCCACTGCTTTGTGCACTGCTTTTAAAACTTTTTTATTGCAATGCCCGGCAATCATGGGTCCCCATGATCCGATATAGTCAATGTATTCATTATCCTCAACATCGTAAATATAAGGACCATCGGCTTTTTTGATAAATAACGGTTCGCCACCGACCCCTTTGAAGGCTCTGACAGGTGAATTCACTCCACCGGGAATAACACGTTGTGCTTTATTGAATAAATCGTGATTTTTCATAATGTGATAGATTTTGTAATACCGCTATTATAAATGTTTGAATTTTATTTTGGGAAAACATACTTCTGAAAAATAACTTTTTTATTTTTTGATTATCTGTTTCACTGTATTGAAACTTCCGTTCCGTGTTTGATAGTACCGAATAAAAAATTTCGTTTGTATGACAATTGAGTCTCAACCAGAAATATTTGAATAATATATCAAAGGTATCATTAAGTTGAGAAATCAATCTTGATAAAATCAACCCAGCATTCAATAAAAATATTCAGTGGCAAGTTTAAACTGGTCGTTTTTAATAGGAGCACATTTTTCATTGTAAGTAAATTCAAACAATATCAAAAGTTATGAGAGTCCTAACATTAATAATATTCATTTCCTTTTGTAGCAACACAATAGCTCAACAACAAGACAAACCATCCTGGTCTCAACCAATGCCGGAAAAATTAGACACTCCGGAATTAAAAATTGAGAGCAATATTGATTCTAACATTGATTTTGGTTTTGAAAGGAGCGAAATGATTGATGCAGGAGATACGGAACAAAACTCAAACATTTTGATAGAAGACAAACCTATGCAGGAAGGAGATCTTATCGAAAGATCCGAACAAGATCAATTTCCTGAAGAAAGTGTTAGAAATGAAGAAATAGTTGAAAGTGTTGAAACTATTGATGAAAATTTAGAATTATCTGACAAACCGGAGATTTTGGAGAACAAAACCATTGAGAAAGTATCAGAGCCATCAGCTATTCATAATTCTCAGAATAATTATAGTTGGACAAAAATAAAAGACGAGCCCCCACTCTACCCACAACGTGCATTTAAGAGTAAGAAAGAAGGTTGGGTCGATGTTCGGCTGACAATAAACATAGAAGGAGAAGTTATTAATACTGAAGCAGTTGCCAGTTACAACAATCAAGGTTTATTTAACCGATCGGCTTTGAATGCTGTCAAAAAGTGGAAATATGAACCCCCAAAATCCTATGGGATAGAAGAACCATTAACAACTCAAGTAAGAATTGTTTTTAATTTAAAAGACAAAAACTAATCTTTTTACTTTCAACTCATAGAGTATCTTTTATCTTGTTTGAAAGTATAGTTTGTTCCGTTAAAGCGAAGAACTCTAATGTTACTATATGAATTCTTCGCTTTCTAATATTTTCAAACGTTCCTTCTCATGCTTATTTTTTCTTAGCTTTGGAAAACGCTTGAGCCAGACTACCCAAGGAATTATTTTGCTGAGAAAAATGACTTCGTTTGTTTGATGATTGATTGTCTCGTTTTTTATCCGGATGGTTCTTAGGTTTCACTGATGCTTGAGGAGTCACTCCACTTTTAGCAGATAAAGAGATACGTTTGCGTGGAACATCCACTTCTAGAACTGTCACTTTAAGGATCTCGCCGGCTTTAACAACTTCTGAAGGATCTTTTACAAAGTTATCAGATAGTTGTGAAATATGAACTAAACCATCTTGATGCACACCAATATCTACAAAAGCTCCAAATGCGGTGACATTGGTAACCACACCTTCAAGTTTCATACCCTCTTTTAAATCTGAAATCGTCTGCACCTCATCATCAAAAACAGCTGTTTTAAACTCTCCACGAGGGTCTCGCCCAGGCTTCTTCAACTCAGCAATGACGTCCTTAATTGTTTCCAAACCATAATCATCATTAATGAAATCACGAGGATTCAGTTTATTGAGTTTATCCGATTTACCGATAACGTCTTCTATTTTACAGTTGAGCGAATTTACAATTTTCTCTACTAGAGGGTAGGATTCAGGATGAACTGCTGACTGATCCAAAGGTTGCTCGCCGTTTCTGATGCGTAAAAATCCGGCACATTGAGTGAACATTTTATCGCCCAAGCGTTTAACATTAAGAAGTTGCTGTCTATTGACAAAGCGCCCATTTTCATCGCGATAATTGACGATTTCCTGAGCAACAGAATCACTGATTCCTGCCACATACTTTAATAATTCAGTTGAAGCGGTATTGACATCAACACCTACTGAGTTCACGCAATCTTCAACGGTATCTCCCAGAGCTTTGCTCAGTTGGGATTGGTTCACATCATGTTGATATTGTCCAACTCCTATGGCTTTTGGCTCAATTTTCACCAGTTCTGCCAACGGATCTTGCAAACGACGTGCAATTGAAACTGAGCCACGATAACTCACGTCCAAATCAGGAAATTCTTTAGCTGCTGTTTCTGATGCGGAATAAACAGAAGCTCCGGCTTCTGAAATCATGATTTTTTGGGCTTTAAGATCTTTATTCTGCTTCAATATTTCAGCCATCATTTGATCAGTTTCTCTGGAAGCCGTGCCATTGCCGATACTAACAAGTTCAATATTGTATTTTTTGATGAGTGATACGATTTTGACTTTAGCTTGTTCCCATTGTTTCTGTGGTGGGTGCGGAAATATGACATCTTTATCCAGTAACTTTCCGGTTTTATCAACAATGACCACTTTAACTCCGGTTCGATAGCCTGGATCAAGACCCATTGTCGCTTTGCTTCCAGCCGGAGCTGCTAATAAAATATCTTTCATGTTGCGACTGAAAACTTTAATCGCTTCAGTGTCTGCCAGCTCCCGTATTTGATTGGTCAATTGCAATGAAAGTCTCACATGAAGTTTTGCAACCCATGACAACTCGACTGTTCGCATCAGCCATTCGGAACTTTGAACATCCCAACCTAAATGCTGTATGATTTTTGTGATTGCCGGATGTTGCTGGTTATCTGCTACCAATGCATCAATCTTTAAACTCAAAAAGCCTTCATTTCTGCCACGCAATAATGCCAAAGTGCGATGTGATGGGATTTTATTCAGCTTTTCATTGAAGTCGAAATAATCTTTAAATTTAATCGCTTCTTGTTCTTTTGAAGTAACCACCGAAGATGAAATGATAGCATTTTCCCACATCCAGTCACGCAGTTCCTGAATCAAATTGGCATTCTCGCCAATATCCTCCAAAGCAATTTGTCTGGCACCATCTAATGCTTGCTCAACTGTTTCAATGCCTTTTTCTGCATTAATATATTTTTCTGCTAGGTTCTCAATATTAGATTTCGGATTATTTATGAGATCTTTGAGTAATGGTTCCAGTCCGGCTTTTCGGGCAATCTGAGCCTTGGTTTCGCGTTTCTTTTTGTACGGCAAATACAAATCTTCCAGTCGTGTTTTGGTATCAGCAGCAAGGATTTCCTTTTCCAGTTCACTCGTCAGTTTGCCTTGCTCTTTTATCAACTCCAAAATTGATGAGCGTCTTTCATCCAGCTCACGCAAATAAATTAGTTTCTCCTCTAACTGTCGCAACTGTGTATCATCAAGCCCCCCGGTCACTTCTTTGCGATAACGAGCAATAAAAGGAACGGTGTCTCCAGAATCCAGTAATTGGACAGCATGTTCAACCTGACTAGGTTTAGCATTGATGAGGTTTGCGATAATTTCTGCGTGTGTCATAACGTTTGTTTTGTAATTTTCAAAAGAGTGGGAATTATAAAGAAATAAATTTAAGAATGTTTTATAAAAATATATTTTTAAATAAATCTGATGCTCTTTGGGGACTATTGCTTCGATATGCAATATTCGTCATTTCCACATAGGCTGGAATCTAGTAAAACAATTTCATACTGAACGATAGCACTTGTATATGCACAAAAACATCACTTTACTAACAAGAATCACCCTGAAAATCACCATCTTAATTATCAATTACACATTGTTCATTATTGATAAGAACTCGTCTCTCAAAGAGAGGAAATATATGAGTTTTAGCTAAAAACAACTGTATTCGTAAAACCTCTTGTCCACAGTTGAACCGTCACAATCCCAGTATATATATCCGTCATCACTCGCATGAGGAGTTATTTTGATGTATTTTCCAGACAGAGCAGGAATATCGTCGCCTATGTAGATGGTAATTTCACCATTTTTGGGGTTGTAAACCAGTTCATCGGATTGATCGAAGCGGTCGGATATGGATTCCGTATTTGGGAATGTTCCATTTTCAATATAGCTGTCTTCAATCAGGTATTTTTCTTCATTAACGGAATAAATTTTATCAGTAACCTTAGCACGAACTGTGTAGTCCCGATAGGATGGTATAGTATAGGCTGCCAAAATTCCTACACCGGCAATCATAAGCATACCTCCATTGGAAGAAAGCTGCTCAATTGGACTATATTCGTAATTCAAACTGAACATCAATGCTTCTTTGGATGAGTCCAAAGCAAAACCAAAGCGTCCGCTTTTGGGCAAATTCAGTTGATGAGCCGTTGGCAAAGCAAACAAATCCAGCTCAGTATGGCTGTAACTGGCAAGGTATTGAAGAACATTTAAATATCCATAATAAATATCCCGGGGAGCATCGTTCACTTCTTTGCTGTATGCAATGATTGAGTTTGTAAAATCAGTATGCTGTTTATTTTTTAACCAATCTTGTAGTTTTAATTGATTGCTATAGTTGGCTCTATCTGCCAAAACCTGAGGATTATATGCTTGAATGAAATAGTCTCCTTCGGTTAAATAATAACCGTATTGTTTCACGTTCAATAGTTTTTCAATTTCGCTTTTATCTTTTTCAGAAGGAAAGATATGATTGATGAATTCATCAATCGAGAATCGAGTTTGATTGATTGGAACTCCTGCCAGTTCTTTGGTAGCAGACTCGGTTTTGAATGCCTTTGAAACCTTTTCAACAATTAACTTATGAGCATTCATATCGTTGATTTTGCTGGCAAACCAAGTTCCCGATTCATCTGTAATAACAAGTAACTTCTGCCCATAAGTATTCATGATTTCTGACAAACTGACACCCAGATACTCATTCACTTGCTGGATTTTTTCATCGACAACTTTTCGGATTTCAACACTTTCTGCTTCATTCATTGATAATATCAATTCATAAATTTGCTTGAGCTGTTCTTCATTCGGGACAGCAATTTGCCATACACTTCTTGGTGTTCCGGCTGTGTGTATGTCAAGTTCGGAATCCACCCTGGGAAGAAACTGTCTGAAGCCTTCATCTGGCATTTGCAATCTCACAATAAAACGACTTTTGCCTCCAATCGCTGAAGTTCCTACCCAAAGATATTCCATCTGCTCCAAAGCAAATTTGGAAACGATTGGTTTCACATGAGGAGGTATAAAGTTTTTATTGTTATGTATCAATGATTTGAAATTAACCCATAGTTCCAGATTTTTACCGGCTGCATCAACACTATTTTCAAATTCAAAAATGGGTTTTAAATCATCTGCATGTTTCTGTTGTGACAGTATGGATTTCAGTTCATCCTTGCTGCTAGACAAACCGGCGAACAGTAAAAGTCTTCCATCTTTTTCATTAAAATAGATATACGTTGGTGTCATAGAAATGGCTAATTTGCCAAATCCTTCATTATCAAAATCATCAATAATTTGAATTTGTCCACCGGATTTGTTTTTCCATAACTTGAGTAAAATATCGAGTTGTGACAAAGAAGTGTTCCGAAGAGTCGTTGCAATCAAAGTGTTCGGAACCGGCCTTCCATCAGCTGATTTAACAAACGCGACTTCAAGTGGAGAAACCATATTTTGAATAATCGTTTCAACAAGTGGACGCATATCGCTTGGCAAGAGTTTTAAATAAGAATCCTGCAATCCTTTTTTAAAACTATCAATTTGTTGCACATGATTTTGATTTGATTGTACAGGGTATAAAACATCCGCTTTTTCTTCAAAAAACATCTGCCAGATTGTAGGTATTCGCAAATAAGCAAAAGTTTCTGCCGGCAATTTATTTCTCAGCCATGAAACATTTTGTATTCCTTTAGGTGGAACGGCACTCTCAACAGATTGAGAACTCGTTGAATTATCGCACGCAGTTAGAAAAACCATTAGTGCAAAAAAGGATGCCAAAATTGTTCTTTTCATAATTGTTCAACCATTCGTAGATAGTTTATTATGAATTGAACCAAACTTTGGTTCAAGTTATAGCTAAACGAATTGTTTCTTTGCTTATCTCGATGAGTTTTTTCTTGTATAAAGTGCCGAGGGCACGCTTATAACTGGCTTTAGATACATTCCACTTGTTATAAATTTCTTGAGGTGGAGTTTTGTCGGTCATGTGGGAAACACCTTGATTTTCTTTTAAATCATCAAGGATTCTTTGTGCCAAATCATCCAGTTTTTGTGAGTCCGGCAATACAAATCCAATATTAATTTTACCGTCATCTCGAATTTGTTTGATAAATCCTTTCAGTTGTTGCCCCAATTTGATTGGTTTGAAAACTTCAGAGTGATGAATAAGTCCCAAATGTGTTTGGTTGATTACTGCTTTAAAACCAAGTTTGGACTTTCCACAAATTAGCAAATCAACTTCCTGATTGACTTTGAAATCGGTATTTTTTTC
>JAGRJO010000068.1 GCA_020442725.1 Lysobacterales bacterium | reverse complement strand
CTGTAATTAAGCCACTAAGAGTTGATGCATCTTCGAGCGGTAAATCCCATTGCAATCGACGATTCAGCGAACGGATTTGAATTCGTCCATCTACCAGATATTCGTTTTCCCCTTTTTTGATGATATGACGACCGCGATTTTTAGGTTCGGAAGTAAAATCACCGACAATTTCTTCAAGAATATCATCAATGGTAACCAAACCCTGAATGTCACCATATTCATCAACAACCAAACCCATGCGCCGTTCGCGTTTTTGGAACTCCTTGATTTGTGTGGTTAAATTAGCACCTTCAGGAACAAAATAAGGCTTTCTTAGAACTGATAACAGACCTTCCAGATCCAGTTTTCCTTGTGATAATCGAGGTAAAATGGTTCGAATATGTAAAATTCCAATCACATTATTGATGTCTTCTTCATAAATTGGCAAGCGCGTGAGATAGGTATTAACCAACTGTTTAATGATATCATTCCAATCGTCAGTAATATCAATACCAACCACTTCGCTTCTTGGAACCATAATGTCATCGACTGTTATATGTTCCAAATCAAGAAGATTGATCACCATTTTTTGTTTGGCATCAGGACGAATACTGTGATTTTCAATGACCAAGGTTCTTAACTCTTCTCGTGATAATGCCTGCTCAGCCACATCTTTGGGAACTCCTAAAATTCTAAGTATCCCGTTGGTCATTAGATTTGTTGTCCAGACTATTGGATAAAGAATTTTTAATAATGGTGTCAGAATATAGGAAGCCGGAAAAGCAATTCTTTCCGGGTGTAATGCAGCATATGTTTTCGGTGTTACTTCTGCAAAAATCAATATTAACAATGTCAATATTACCGTTCCGTACGCAGCAGCTGCTTCAGGAGTGAGTGATGAATCATTGGCAATTTTGAATGCAGCAATCGTTGCGATTGTCGATGCGGCAATGTTAATGAAATTATTTCCAATCAAAATCAGACCAATCAGTCTGTCCGGCTGGTTTAATAATTTTTGAGCCAGTTTTGCACCTTTACTGGTTTTAGCCAGGTTTTTCAACTTTAAACGGTTCAAAGTCATTAAAGCTGTTTCTGAACTAGAGAAAAATGCGGAAAACACTATTAAAAGTGCCAGTATTCCCATCAAAACACTTAACGGAATCTCACTCACTTATAAAATCCACTCGATGACAATTTTGCTTCCCAAATATCCCATTGCCAGCAACGACATGCCCAATATGGTCAAACTAATAAGTTTCTCGCCTCGCCAACCTTTAGTTAACCTTCCGGCAATAAGAATTCCGAATATGAGCCAGGCCAAGAATGAAAAAACGACTTTATGTCCGATATGTTGATTGATAAAATCATCAATAAACAAAACACCGGAAAGCAATGAGGTCGTTAAAACCAGCCAACCCAAAAAGATAATATGAGATAGTTTTTTCTCTTGCTCAATTAAAGCTCCAAGTCCCGAGTGAGACTCAAAACTATTACTTCTGATTTGTTTAATATTAACCCATAGCGATACCGCAAAAAGCGTTGCCACTGAAAGTATCGAATAAGCTAACATAGATAAAGTGATGTGCAAGTCCAATTGCCATGAAAATTGTTTAGCTTCTTCAAGCTCTCCGGAACTGAGATGATACAAAATAAACGCCAGAACAACAAATATCACCAACGGTAAAATAACCCAGCGACTTTTAATCCGAAATAGAAAAACCACCAGAACCGACAACCAGGAAACCAGCATCACCGAGTTTGCAACGCTCATTATCCAGCCGTTTGCGTCAAACAGGGTGTGAAAACAAACGTAAGCATGCAATAACCACGCAAGATACGCAAGGATGATACCGAATTTGAATTTATCTGCCGGTAGCAACCATAATAAGTAGAAAATAGCAGACAGACTAATTACTGTAAGCATTTGAGAATAGTTTGAGATTTAACCATACGAAGTATTATAATGAACGGCTCGTAAAATACCAAGTGAAAAGAAAAACACATGTTTGATAATTTAAAAGAAAATCTGGCGAAATCCATACAAAAGATTAAAGGACAATCTACATTAACGGAAGATAATATCAAATCCGCATTGCGTGAAGTGCGTATTGCTCTTCTAGAAGCTGATGTCGCCCTGCCCGTTGTTAAAGATTTTATTGAACAAGTTAAACAAAGAGCAATTGGTGAAAATGTTATCACCAGTTTAAAACCGGATCAGGTTTTAATCAAAATTGTAAAAGAAGGACTCACACAAACACTTGGGGCCGAAACTCAAACGCTTAACCTTTCTACTCAGCCACCGGCAGTTATTTTGATGGCAGGCTTACAAGGTGCCGGTAAAACCACATCAACAGCTAAACTTGCTAAGTATTTGATCGAAAGAGAACGTAAAAAAGTAATGGTTGTCAGTGCTGACGTTTATCGTCCGGCTGCGATTGAACAACTGCAAACAGTTGCTGAACAAGTCGGAGCAGCCTTTTTCCCATCATCAGTAATAGACGAGCCGGTAAACATTGGAAAATCCGCAATTGCAGCTGCTAAAAAAGGCTTTTATGACGTTTTGATTGTTGATACCGCAGGACGATTGGCGGTTGATGATGCAATGATGAAAGAAATTAAAGCGATGCAACAAGGTTTAAATCCAATTGAAACTTTGTTTGTTGTTGACGCTATGACCGGTCAGGATGCAGCAAATACAGCAAAAGCTTTTTCTGAAATTCTTGATTTAACAGGTGTAATCATCACCAAAGTCGATGGTGATGCCAGAGGCGGTGCAGCATTATCGGTTAGAAATATTGTAGGCAAACCCATTAAATTCATGGGTGTTGGTGAAAAGATGGAAGCACTCGAACCATTCCATCCTGATCGGATTGCATCCAGCATTTTAGGTATGGGCGATGTTCTCTCACTGGTTGAAGAAATCGAACGCAAAGTTGATAAGAAAAAAGCCGAGCAAATTGCCAAAAAGGTTCAAAAAGGACAAAGATTCACTTTAATTGACTTCAAAGAACAACTGGAGCAAATGCAAAACATGGGTGGTATGTCATCTATGCTTGATAAACTTCCCGGAATGGGCAATCTCCCTGATGCGGTTAAAGGCCAGGTTAGTGATAAATCGACCAATAAAATGATTTCTATTATCAATTCTATGACTAAACAAGAGCGTAAATTCCCGCAACTCATCAAAGGCTCAAGAAAACGCCGGATAGCCAATGGTTCCGGCAATGAGATTCAGGATGTAACCCGCATGCTCAAACAATTCACCCAGATGCAAAGAATGATGAAAAAATTCAGTGGCAAAGGCATGATGAAAATGATGAAGCGTTTAGGCGGAAAAATGCCCGGAGGAATGCCACCGGGCGGTATGCCATTCTAAATGATTCTCATTCATTGCATTAATTAATTCCTATACCTTTCTTTTTGTAAACAAAAGTTATATTTGGTTGAATTAGCATTGTATATAGTATTAGAATCAATCGTTATTAGTTAAAAAGAGAGGAAAAATGAAGCGTTATATTATTTTATTGATTTTATTTACCGTTATTTCGGGTTCAATAAATGCAGAAATTCTCCAAAGCCTTGGTGTGGATCAAAGAGTTGATTATAGTTCTCTGACACAATACGGCCCTTGGGATGACAGAAACTATCAAGTTACAAAAGAAGACTTAGATATTTTGCCAAATGATGATCAATATCTTTCAAATGTTCCGGTTTTTTTCAAAATCAAACATAGAAAAGACAATCCGCAAATTGGAAAATACTATCCTCGTTCCACTCTACAAGCTTTCCAAATACAATATGGTGGCTTATTGGTTGATGGAAGTTGGTATAAAGAGGGCCTAGGTATCGGCTATCACCCAGAAGATACTTACGGTAAAACTCCTGAAAATACCACACTTGCTGTTCCATCATCAGAAACTCCATTGGAAATTGGAGTCAATGGTAATGAAGCATCAGTCGAATGTAATCCAACCAATCAAAATATTTGTGTTGCAGGCTCCAATGCAAGTGGTGGTCAGGCGATGTATTATTCAACGAATGCGGGCGCAACATGGACAAAATCACAAACAAACCCATCAAGTTGCTGTGACCCAACTATAGATTGGTCATCTGATGGAAGTATTGTCTATCAAGCAGATCTAAGTAGTTCTATCGGTGTTCGTTGGTCTCGTTCATTGGATCAAGGCGTAACTTGGGAGTCAATGAAAGTTTTAACTCCTAGCGGAAGTGATAAAGAATGGGTTCATGTAGATCGCTCACAATCATCGCCATATAAGGATAATGTGTATTTAACGTATCATAATAGCAACGTGATGCAGTTTGCAAAATCTGAAGACTTTGGTGTGACAATGTCTACACCAACATCATTTGGATCTGAACCACAAGGAATTGGTAGTGATATAACAACCGATACCAATGGCAACATTTATTATTTCTATCCGACGTTAAGCAACTCTCATATCAGAGTGTTAAAGTCAACAGATGGAGGTGATTCTTTTGCAACAGGTGTTCAAGTAGCTCCTCTTAATGGTACTTTTGATTTCCCCATACCTTCAATGGAATCCAGAGAGGCATTTATTTACACTTCAGCTGATGTAGATACCAACAATAATACGATTTATGTTGCTTGGACTGATGAAACAGACGATAGTTTTGGAGGTGGAAATGGTTCTGCATCACAAAATCATGGCTGGATTCAAGTTGCGAAGTCAACAGATGCTGGAGCGAATTGGACAATGTGTGCGCAGCCTCATGACACAAGTGATACTATTGGATCCAACCCAATTGATAGATTTCATCCTTGGCTAAAAGTCGGTGAAAATGGTGTTGTTCATATAGTTTATTATGACACCAGACACTCAACAAACAGAACCGGTGTAGACTTATTCTATACAAGTTCAACGGATGGTTGTGCGAATTGGGATGTTGAAGAGCGTTATACTACGGAAACCTCTGTAAATATCAACAATGGACAAGAATGGGGAGATTATAACGGTTTATCGGTTGTGCTTGATAGAATTGTATCCACTCACACAGATAACAGACTGGTCGGTGGTAGTGCTCAGCAAACTGCAATGGCATTAGCAGGTGAAAATCCAAAAGGTTCTCCAACATTTAACCTTTCCGTTGACAATTCTCAAATTGAAGTTTGCTCCGGAGATACAGGGGTTGCAAAAACAATTAATGTAACTCCACTTATGGATTACACCAATCCTGTTACATTAAGCGTTCCATCAGCTCCGGCATTTGTATCCGGTGTGGCCTTTTCAGTTAATCCGGTATCTCTTGCAGGGGGTGCTAATACATCAGATTTAACATTCAATGTTGGAGCTGGGGGCACGACAGGAAATCATACATTGTCTGTTGAAGGAACAGGTGATGAGATGGTTGTATTGGGAGTACCCCAAATCATTAAATCTATCAATTTAAATATTTTATATTCCGGTGGTACAACATCTCAGACCAATTTAACTGCTCCTGCAAATGGAGCTTCAAATGTATCACTATCAGAAACTTTCACATGGGATGCTGATGCAAATGCAACCAGTTATAGAATACAAATTGCTACAGAGATAACTTTTACTAATATTGTTGTGGATGAAGTGGTAGATACAAATTCATATCAGGCTTCAGAATTACCATCATCAACTCAACTGTATTGGAGAGTAGCCACTCAATCTTCATGTAATGCACAAGATGTATGGTCATTTGCTGTTTTCAACTTCACAACTACAGCTTTGCCGGGAGATTGTGTCATAGGACTTATCCCGGTTGCTACTGTTGCTTATGATTTTGAATCAGGAAGTCAAGGTTGGACACACAGTGCTGCTGTAGGTCAAGATGGTTGGAGCATTTCTACAGCAAATCCTCATTCAGGTAGCCAATCATTCTTCGGAGCTCCTTTTACCGGTAATAATGATACAAGTCTCACATCACCGCAGGTTTCACTTCCAATTGGCAGATCTCCATTAACGCTTCAGTTTTGGAACCATCAATCAATGGAAGACAGATCCGGCGGCGGTTGCTGGGATGGTGGTCTTCTGGAAATATCTACCGATGGTGGCAATAACTTTGATCAAGTGCCTAATAGTGCCATGTTCTCAGACCCCTATGATGGAGAATTGGGCGGAGGACCATTATCAGGTTCAGATGCTTGGTGTGGTGATCCACAGGATTATTTAAACTCTATTGTTGATATTGACTCATACAGTGGTCAGGATGTTGTTTTCAGATTTAGAAAATCAAATGATGGATCTGTAGCCCATGGCGGATGGCATATTGATGATGTCAAGGTCATTGGGTGTGATACAGACCTCATCTTTGAAAATGGATTTGAAGTTATACCTGCCCAATAAATAACAATTATTTTGTTGAACATAAAGCCTGCAACCTTGCAGGCTTTTTTTTGAAAAAAATAACCCTTTTGTTTCTTGTATTCGATTAAACCTCTGAAACTAACAATCAATGAGGTTAAAAATCATGAAAAGAACAGTATTATTCCTATCCATCGCTGCTATTACGGCTTGCACACAAACTCAAAATGATAAGCAAGACTATGAAGTTTTCGTTGATTCTGATGAAAGTAAGAAAGAGCAAATACTCGTAGCAGAGGAAGCTGAAGCGGGACGTGCATTAGCACCAAGAACCGAACAATTTCATTCAAATAAGCCAGCAAAAGTCAAATCCGCAGTTGCTGATAGTTTAGGATATATAGCACCGGCTCCTTATATGAGTGTCGTTGAAGAAAACAGAGAAAACTACAATCATTTTGACGACAATTCGGTTCAAATCGTACAAAACAATCCGGTTTCAACATTCAGCATTGACGTCGATACTGGGGCTTACAGCAATATTCGCCGAATGCTCAATCAAGGAATGATACCACCCCATGATTCAGTTCGTGTTGAAGAAATGATTAACTATTTCAATTATGACTACGAAAATCCGGATATTTCCGAGCAACCTTTTTCAATCAATACTGAAATTGCACCTTCGCCTTGGAATCCAAATGCTAACTTATTACATATTGGCATTCAAGGTTATGAAGTTAAAAATGAACAACGCCCTGCTTCCAATTTGACGTTTTTAATTGATGTTTCCGGTTCGATGGACTCTCCTGATAAATTGGGGCTGTTGAAACAATCATTTAAACTGATGACAAAAAATCTTCGCAAAGAAGATAAAGTTGCCATTGTAGTGTACGCCGGTGCGGCAGGTGCTGTACTCGATTCCACCAGTGGTGATCAGAAATCCAAAATACTTCAAGCCTTGGATAAGATTTCAGCGGGTGGTTCAACCAACGGTGCCGGAGGCATCAACCTTGCCTATCAAATTAGCGAAGATAATTTCATCGAAGATGGAATCAACCGCATTATCATTGCAACCGATGGTGACTTTAATGTTGGTACAACCAATTTTGAACAACTCACCGAACTGGTATCTCGAAAAAAAGAAAAAGGAATTTCATTAACAACCTTGGGATTTGGTCAAGGAAACTACAATGATCATCTCATGGAACAATTGGCCGATAAAGGCAATGGCAATCATGCTTACATTGACACACTCAAGGAAGCTAATAAAGTTCTGGTCAACGAAATGAATTCCACACTGATGACAATTGCTAAAGATGTAAAAATCCAAATCGAATTTAATCCTGACAGCGTGTCACAATATCGTCTGATTGGTTATGAAAACCGCATTTTAAACAATGAAGATTTCAATAACGATAAAATTGATGCCGGAGAAATCGGCTCAGGTCATAGTGTGACTGCAATTTATGAAGTCGTTATGAAAGGTCAACAAGGTTGGATTGAACCTTTAAAATACCAACAAACCCATGATGGCAAGCCATTTTCTGATGAAATTGCGACATTAAAAGTCAGATATAAAAATCCGGATACCGATACTTCAAAACTGATAACCAATACAGTCAAACGCAATCAAATTGTTGACGATATTTCAAAAGCATCAAATAACTTCAAAATGTCAGCTGCTGTAGCCGGGTTTGGTCAGCTATTGAGAGGAGGTAAAATGTTAAACGGTTTTAATTTTGATGATGTGCAAAAATTAGCCGGTCAAACGATGCAAAATGATCAATTTGGTTATCGTGGTGAATTTCTACAACTTGTATCTCTGGCAGAAAGTTTGACAGAACAACATGCAAATAATGTAGAATAACGAGGTTTAATTTACCAAATTTTGAATGTCAGAACGTAGCGATGAAGAACTCATGTTAGCATTTGCAAACAATGATGCTCAGGCCTTTGAGACACTATACAAACGTCACAAAGATGCTGTTTATCGCTATTTTCTGCGCCATATTGGCAATCCTGATACAAGTAGCGAGCTACATCAGGACTTATGGTTGAAAATCATTAACAGCAAGCAAAATTATCAAATTAAAGCTAAATTTAACACCTGGATGTACACACTGGCTCACAATCGATTGGTTGACTGGTATCGCAGAAACAATCTAGAACAGCAGTCCTTTCAAGCCAATGAAGACGATAATCCGATTGAAGGTTCAACAGACTGGAATCCCGATGATGAACTTCAAACAATGCGACTTTCCAAGCAGTTAAAAACATGTATCGGCAAACTTCCTTTTGAACAACGTGAGATTTTTTTGTTGCATCAGGAGGCTTCACTCACTATTCCACATATTGCAGATATGTTGCAGGAAGCTGTTGAAAAAATCAAAAGCCGTTATCGCTATGCGATTGATAAGTTAAGAAAATGTCTGGAGGTGATTCGATGAATCAGAAAGACATAGAAAAATTATATCAAAAAGGTCAAACCGAAAAATCTCCGGTTGCAATTGATAATTTTATTCTCGCACAAGCTAAAAACAGCTGTCGCAAAAATAATACAACAACACAAAAATGGTTTTATAGTCTCTCAACTGCGGCTGCATTGGTGCTTTGTTTTTCAATCATTATCAATTTACAGAATCAAAACTCAGATTATTTGGTCA
>JAGRJO010000067.1 GCA_020442725.1 Lysobacterales bacterium | reverse complement strand
CTGTTTCCATACCTCGAAGTGCTTTTTTCAAGGATTCGCTAAAATTGCGCCCAATAGCCATCACTTCACCGACAGATTTCATTTGTGTGGTCAAATGATCATCCGCATTGGCAAATTTCTCAAACGCGAAGCGAGGAATCTTTGTAACGACATAATCTATACTTGGCTCAAATGAAGCCGGAGTTGCACCACCGGTGATTTCATTTTGCAATTCATCCAAAGTGTAGCCAACAGCTAGTTTTGCTGCCACTTTGGCAATTGGAAAACCGGTTGCTTTCGATGCCAATGCTGAGGAACGTGAAACACGTGGATTCATCTCAATAACAATGACTCGACCATTTTCCGGGTTGACTGAGAATTGAACATTTGAACCGCCGGTATCCACACCTATTTTGCGTAAAACAGCCAAAGAGGCGTCTCTAAGCTCTTGATACTCCTTATCTGTCAGTGTTTGCGCCGGTGCAACAGTGATTGAATCACCGGTATGAACACCCATAGGGTCGAGGTTTTCTATCGAACAAACAATGATGCAATTGTCGTTTTTGTCACGGACAACCTCCATTTCAAATTCTTTCCAACCTAACAAAGACTCTTCAAGCAGAACCTCGGTCGTCGGTGATTGCAACAAACCATTTGCGGTAATTTCCTCAAATTCCTGAAGATTGTAGGCAATTCCACCGCCGCTGCCACCCATAGTGAACGAGGGGCGAATGATTACCGGATAGCCGATTTTTTTCTGTGCCTCTCTGGCTTCTTCGATATTATGAACCAAAAATGATAAAGGTGTTCCCAGTCCAATTTCAGTCATTGCTTCCTTGAACAATTCACGATCTTCCGCCATATCAATGGCTTCGCGAGTGGCTCCAATCATTTCCACATTGAATTTTTCCAAAACACCTTGTGAAACCAAATCCAACGAACAATTTAACGCTGTCTGACCACCCATTGTTGGGAGCAGAGCATCAGGACGCTCTTGCTCAATAATTTTAGCGACTGTTTTCCAGTTGATTGGCTCGATAAAAATTTTATCCGCCGTTTCCGGATCGGTCATTATCGTTGCCGGATTTGAATTTACCAAAATAACCCGATAGCCTTCATCGCGTAAAGCCTTACAGGCTTGTGTACCGGAATAATCGAATTCACAGGCTTGTCCAATCACAATCGGACCGGCTCCCAATACCAGAATGCTTTTAATGTCGGATCTTTTAGGCATTGGCATTCTCCTGCATTTTTTCTATGAACGGCATAAATATTTTCTTGGCATCGTGAGGTCCGGGACTGGCTTCGGGATGTCCCTGGAAGCTGTAAGCAAAACAATCGGTTCGACGAATCGCCTGAACTGAGCCATCAAATAATGATTTGTGAGTGATTTGTAAGGTATCAGGAATATCATCTTCAGAAACTGCAAACCCATGATTTTGCGAGGTAATCATCACTTCCTTTGTTTGTAAATCCTGAACGGGATGATTAGCTCCATGATGCCCGAATTTCATCTTTTCAGTTTTTGCTCCGCTGGCTAATGCCAGAATCTGATGCCCCAGACAAATTCCAAATACTGGAATTTTTGTATTCAATAACGCTTTGACATTCTCTATGGCATAATCACAAGCTGCAGGGTCTCCCGGACCGTTTGATAAGAAAACTCCATCCGGTTTCATATCCAGAACAGTTTGAACATCGGTATCTGCTGAAACGACATGCAGTTCACAATTCAAGGAAGAAAGAATGCGTAAAATGTTATGTTTAACACCATAATCATAACAAACCACTTTAAATTTCCTGGTATTGGACTCAGCAAATTGATTGGAGGTTAAGTCGAATTCCCCCTGTTGCCATTGATAGGGTTTGTCACAAGTCACTTTGATTGCTAAATCCAGATTATTCAAACCCTCAAACTCTTTGGCTTTTTGTAAAGCTAACTTCTCATCAATATTTTGATTCATGATGCAACCATTAAGTGCACCTTTAGTGCGCAAAATTTTTGTCAGTTCACGAGTATCCAAATTGGCAATTGCCATGATTTTGTTTTTTTGTAAGTATTCCTCAAGTGACTCCTGCATTCTCCATGAACTCGCCAGTTTGGGTAAATCCTTAATAATCAATCCTTTGACATAAGTCTTATCCGATTCGTTATCAGCTGAATTACAACCGGTATTACCGATATGAGGATAGGTGAGGGTGACGATTTGTTCACAATAAGACGGATCAGATAAGATTTCCTGATAGCCGGTCATTGCTGTGTTAAAAACAACTTCACCAACAGAAAAACTAGTATCAATGTCTTGATAACCTATTGATATTCCATGAAATATTGTTCCATCTTCGAGAGCCAGAATGGCTTTTTTTTGCCCAGCGAAAAGCACAGAGTCTAAATTATCTACTTGCATAAGATCAGGAAAAAGAAATATTAAGCTGGGAGTGTATTCTAAACTAAACGTGGTTTTTAGTCTAAGTATTCTTGGATTATTTTAGTTGGTTTTAGAAATTATGGTTATAAGCTGTATTCCAGTTGATTTTTAATTCCGGAATACAGCAAAAGTCTCTTTCAAATTTAGTTCGACTTGATAAACTCTTCTAATAACTTTGAATTTTCAATACCCTCATCTGACGAAAAAGGCTGGAAGCTGATAAAACCGCTTGTTAAAGAAGCAACTGAGTAGGATTTTCCGCTTTTTAACGGTTTAAATGTGAGAACTGTAGAGTCATTTGCCAGCTTATTGGCTAATTCCAGACAGTATTCTTCAATTGTACCGTTAAAATATTCGGGGACAGTTTTTAGCCCCACTACGATATTTACACCGTTTGTTTGCTGTTTAACCAGTACTAATCTCATATTTTTGTTATCTTGTGGTGTCATATCATTATTTCCTGCAAATGTGTTAAATGTTAAAAGTACAAATATTAGAGCTAAGAATTCATTCATATTGTTCACTGTTTTGGTATTATGATTTATTACGAAAATTAGGTATTTTTTATGACATCGAAATTCAATCATTTGAAACCCGACTAATGATAACTTCGCCATTTTGTTCTTTTAATAACAATTTGGTTTTACCGAGATTGAGTTTGACCTGAGAATTTATTTCTAAATTTAGTTTTTTTGGCTGAATATTCAAATCAGGTGAGAACCATAACGTGTCTGGGTGATATAAAAAACGAGTTCCGTAATAAAAATAGTTGGTGAGATGTCTTGAAGTCAGTAAGTCAGGTCGATACTTTTTACCATCTTTATCTGCAATTTCAGGTCGCATAAACACAACAAGCGGTTCAACGGAAGCAAATTCGATGATGTATGGAGCATTGATAAACTGTTTTGTACCTTCATCAGTTCCAACGTAAGAACCGGATTTTGGCCATAGCTCCAAATAATTGTTTTCTTTAAAAAATTCATCAATCATTCGTCCATAAGCCGAGGGATTTGGTCTCGATGTTTTGGTAACCCAACGCCAATGTGTTTGGTATCCGGTTGTGGAAAACGGAGCAGAGGTTTGTTTGGTTTCTAAAAAGACTTTAGTATCAGCATCACACCAAGGCAGATCTCTGTCGGTATCTAACTGTTGTTGCCAGCCATTGACCGAACAAGCACCCAAGTACAGACACAATGCCAAAAATAAAATGACCATTATAATTGTTGTATTCATAATTCACTATTTAAAGACTTTCTAATAGTGAATTACGAATTTATAACAATATTTATGACATTGAATTCAAAATTATTGGTTATTCAAAGCCGTTTTTAAAGATCAAGTCAAAATCATAGCTGAATAAGGTTGGGTCATTTTCACCAGTTTCTGTCGGAACGTTATTACAATTTGGATCAGGGTCAATTCCGTGTTCCGATAAATCATAGATAATTTGGCCCATATCTTCTGCTTGAATCTCAATCTGAGATAAATAATTGCCCAAACCAAAGCCTTGATCTACAACATGGGTGATGTCAACAGTCATTCAGAACTGTGCCGTCGCCAGTCCGTTAAAAGTTGAACTCATCGCAGTAAACATATTGGTATCGGCACTGCCGTCATATCCCGGGTTTAAGCTAACGGTGCCACCATTAGCAACATGAAAAGGTGGAGTTATGTAAATAAATTATTTCAATATCAATAAGATATAAAGAGTTTTATTTATGTATAATCCTGATAAGATTTTTCTTCGGTTAAATCGGAACCGAGCAGGGCATTCACTTCTTTTTTAACGGTTGCACGTTTGTCATTTTGGAAATACACACTACGGGCAATCTGAATAAATTCATCGTCAAACTCTTTTTTCATTTCTTTCATGCGAATAGCATCTTCAATATTCCAAAGGTCTTGATTGACGTTTGTGAGTTGAGATTTTAAATCGTCAAGTTGTGAACTTGATTCAACATTTTCTTGCCATGTTTGAGTCAAAATATGGAGTTCATGATTGACATTCTTGAGTTTCTCAGCATCGCTAATATGCTTGGCTTTGATTTCCAAAATAGTAATTTTATCGAGTAATTCTCCAAAAGAGACCGGTGCTGAAACAATGTTCATATTATTTTCCGACTTAAAAATCCCGAATTATACTTAAATTTAGGGTAAATTTCTTTTGATATTATGCTTTCGCAGGTTAGACTTTGTTTTTTTCTATATTGTTAATGAATTCTTGATAGCTTCAAACTATAAAGTTTCTTTAAATAGAATTCTTCTCATTATCCTGTCTTTTGTATTTCTAACAAGCCCTGCAAATAGTCTTACACAATGGCAAAAGATAAAAGAGAAAGGATATTTAAGCTGGATTACTCGCCCCAGTCCGTTGACTTATTACAATTCATTGGATGGTATTATTGGATTGGAGCATGATATTCTCAAAGGTTTTTGTGAGGAAAATAATATCAATTTGATAACATTGTCAGCAAATTCCAACTATGAACTTTTCAAACGATATGATAGTGAGAATATAGACATAGTCGGTGGTCATTTGAGCTTGACCAAAGAAAGATTAACAAAATATAAAGCATCTGATGCTTATGATAAAACATCTGTTCATATCATCAGTTCATTAAGAAAACCCAAAATCAGAGGCTTGGAATATTTGCCGGAGTATCGCGGTGTGGTGCTTGAGAATTCGTCCTATGGTGCTGTTGCTACATCGTTGATAAAAAATCAACAGGCGAATATTGAACTGTATAATGGTGAAAGTATTTATGAACTTTTACAAGATGTCATGTATGGAAAAATAGATTACACACTGGCAGATATTGGCATTTACAATATTTTTAGAAGTTATGTCCCTAAATTAAGGTTAGGTCAAAAAGTATCTAATGAACAGAGTCTGGTTTTTTATAATAAAAATTTAAATGATGACTCTCTAATCGTAGAACTGAATAAGTATCTCAAAAAATACATCTTTCAGAACAAAGTCAATCGCTACAAGAAGTTTCTGCAACAAACTCTGCCCAAAAGCAAGCCGGCTGATACCGTTCAATTTATGAAAAACTATAACAAGCGGTGGCAAGAAGTCAAACCTCTTATTGATACCGTTGCTGAGAAATATGGCATCAATCCTATATTACTGGCCGCTATCAGTTATCAAGAGTCACACTGGAATGCCGATGCGGTGTCTCCGACATTGGTCAAAGGGTTGATGATGTTGACAAAAGCGGTTGCAGAGGAACAAGGGGTCAAAAATCGCTTTGACCCTTTCCAAAGTCTCGAAGGCGGTGTGAAACATTTCCTTAAAATGAAACAAACCATTCCTGAAAGAATTTCAGAACCGGACAAAACTTACTTTGCCTTGGCAGCATATAATATTGGTTATGGAAACCTAGAAAAAGCGAGAGTCATTACTCAAATGAATGGCAAAAACCCGGATATTTGGGAAGATGTCAAAGAACATTTACCAGAATTGAATGATATGGATGGATTTAATGTCGATGGTAAAACGGCGGTTAGATATGTTGAAAACATCCGTGTTTATCAAAAATTGTTACAATGGAAACAACAAATATAGAAATGTTTATTAACTATTTATTCAAGCTAGAATTAATGATAGAATCTTTTCAGTTTGACAGTGTTATAAAAAATGAGCTTTGAAATAGGACATGCTACACATACCGGAATTAAAAGAGATCACAATGAGGATACTTATGGTGTGGGTGAAAACATCTGGATGGTCGCTGATGGTATGGGAGGTCATGATCATGGTGAATTAGCCAGTGCAATGGCGCGTGATTCAATATTACATCATTATCAATCCGGAGAAAGCCTTAAGGATTGTATTATTCACTCTAATCAAACAATCATTGATAGCTCCTACGAAAGAGGTGGCGACTTGCCGATGGGAACAACGGTTGTTATTCTAACTGTTAGAGGTCATAAATTTTATGCGGCATGGGTGGGCGATAGTCGGATTTATAAGTTAAGAAACGGTAAATTATCCCCAGTATCAACTGATCACTCTTATGTTCAGGAATTGGTTGACCAAAAACTAATAACGGAACAACAAGCAAGAACGCATCCTCACCGCAATGTCGTCACACAGGCATTGGGTGTAACCGATAATTCAGAAATTCATATTTCTCTGGCGGAAGGAGATTTACTTTCAGGTGATAAATTTTTGCTATGCAGCGATGGATTAACAGAAGAAGTCGAGGATAGCATTATTGAGGAAATCATGTCTAAGCCGATACATCCTCAGGAAATTACCGATCATCTCATGGTTGCAGCCTTGAAAGGTGGCGGATCGGACAATATTACTGTTCTTGTAATTGAAAATAAAGATTAATCTGATTTTCTAATTTTTTGAATTTTATTCCAATCTGTTCTGGTGTTTACATTGTAAAATATTTCACTTTCTATTGAATGCTGGATTGACTTGGCATTAAGTTGTTTAAATAAATTTTGAATTGATAACTTGTCACTTTCTATTAATGATTTCATCTTTTGCCTGTTTTCAAGTGAGTTTTTGATTGTAAAAGGAAAGACTTGACCAGAAAAGTAGGAGATATCGTATTTTGCTGACATCTTCATCAATTCCAAGACCACATCAACCGTGAGTAGAGGCATGTCAACCGGAATAAAAAGTAAATAATCGGATTGAATTTCTTCCATACAAGTCAAAATGCCACCTAAAGGGCCTTTGTTTTTATATTTGTCGACAATACCGCTTTGACCACTAACTTGTATTTTATTGATACCTGATTTTTGAAGCAAATCTAAAGAATTTTGCAGAAATGTTTTTGAGTTGAATATCAATTCAGACTTATTTTCACCCATGCGAAGAGACTGTCCGCCGCAAAGAACTACACCACAATAATCAACGTTTATAGAATTTTTCATTACTGAAATATTATAAAAGTCAGGTACGATGTTTGGGAAGTATTTTAATTTGAATTATAATTTACCTGCTTATTTTTCTAATTTAAATTATGTCTCATAAACAATCTATGCCATTTAAACCATTGAATATTGTTATCCATACTGTGAGTGACACTCGCACCGAAGAAGATGATAAATCAGGTGCTGTTCTTAAGGAGCGACTTATACAATCTGGACATCGCTTGGTTGAAAAATTAATTACCAAGGATGATGTTTTTCATATTCGTAAAGTGGTGAGTGATTGGATTTTCAGAGATGATGTTGATGTGATACTTATCACCGGGGGAACCGGTTTCACTATTCGAGACAATACGCCTCAAGCTGTTGAACCTTTATTAATTAAAAAAGTGGACGGATTCGGTGAATTGTTTAGACAGATTTCTTATGGTGAAATCGGAACTTCAACGCTGCAGAGCAGAGCTTTGGCCGGAATTTCCAATGCCACTCTGGTGGTTTGTATGCCTGGTTCACCAAATGCTTGCAAAACCGTTTGGGATAAAATTCTTGTCGAACAACTCGATGCCAGTCACCGTCCGTGTAATTTTGTTGAGCATTTAGCAAAGAACTCAAGTAAATAATAAAACGTCCTGTCGCCCTGAACTCGTTTCAGGGTCAATCTAATTTTTTATAGAGTCAATATTAATATCTACATTTGTTTCTTGTCTGAGTGGAATTGTTTGCTCAGAAGACAATAAATCACCTTTCTGAGCCATAGCATTACCGCTAAAGCTGATTCTTGCACCAATGACCACCTCTTTGAATTCACTTAATTTTCGATTCGGTTGTAAATTTTGAGCATCACTCATTGAAATATTCATTGGGAAATCAGAAAGTTGTATCGTTTTCTTTATTACAGCAATTGGCATTGGCATACCTTGTGTTTCTTTGGTGTAAATGTAGAGTAGTGCTTCTTTTCCTTGTAACTGGGATTTCAACGACTCAGAAATATCAACCGTTGCAGTGATTAGAGTTTCATAAACAGGTTCTTCAATGAGCGGCATATCCAGTTTAGAACGAATGTCATTTAATTGCTCAGCAAGTTGCTTTTTCGCACCTTCATCACTGATCATTTCATACAAACCGGTCCATAACTCAAGTGTTTTTGCATAATCCTGCTTTTCGTAGAATGTCATACCATAAAGCCAGATTGCTTTTTGATTTTGTGGATTGAGTTCATAAGCTTTCGCTAAATACTGTTCGGGTTCTCCCAGAAAAGTTCCTTTGTTGTTTTTTAAAGCAATTGCTTCGGCGAGTTCTGTGAGAATCACTGATTCATTAGGAGCCAACTCATTGGCTTTACTATAAGCTGTGACTGCCTTATCATAATTTTTCATAGAAAACTGAGTTCGTGCCAACAGCATTTGACCATCAATATCATCCGGATTTTCTTTGAGCTTTTCTTCCAGTTGAGCAACAGCTTCTTCTAAACTCATTTGTGGTTGTTGTGAGTTTTGCTGGGCTATATTTGTAGTCATCGCCTGGGGTGTCCCACGTTGAGTGTAGAAGTAAATACTCAAAGGTAGTGCCAGTAATAAGATAACAGCAATAAGCTTGAAACTGTTGTTTTCTTCTTTTTGCAACACATGAGCCAGTTTTGTCTCATAGTCTTTTCGATCATCCGCTGATATAGATTTGTCTTTGATTTTTTTAA
>JAGRJO010000066.1 GCA_020442725.1 Lysobacterales bacterium | reverse complement strand
TTAGCACTGTTGGATTAACAGTTGGATTGACAATATCAATGATTGCCGGAGCAGAACTAATATTATCGCCATTTGTAATACTGGAAGCGGAAGCTATATTCTGGACTCCCAAAGCCGGAACTGATGCTATTGCATTGATATCAATGGTCACAGTTTGACCCGGGCCTAATATATTATTCGCATCATTTTGACAAGTTACTTCGTGATTAGTGCCATCATAGTTACAATTAAACCCCATCGTAGTAGTGAAACTATCAAAAGCCACATTCACAGGCAAAGTGTCTTTAATAACCAAATCGTCATAGTTAATTGCAGCTGAATTATTTGATGCTGAAATTTGATAAAAGACCGTGTCTCCAACCGCAAATTCGTTAGTTGCTCCGCTTCCACTTCCCGCTGCAATTCCACCAGCAACAGTTTTATCAATTGATATCTCCCCCATTGGAGCGGCAACAATCTCAAATGAATCACTAACAGAAGTGTTATTGCCTGGATCAGCATCAGCATCAGCAGTAATATTTGCGGTATTTATCACAAATGTTCCAACACTTCCGGTAACTTGGACGGTAATTTCCAACCCATCCTCGGCCGTTGTAAAAGGCAATGAAGTTGCTGTACAGGTAACTTTGTTGTTTACAGAATCGAATGGATCACAAATAAAATTAGGACCCAAAGCACTGTGTGAAACATAAGTAACGCCCGCGGGCAATACATCCGTAATTCTTACATTTGAACCAGGAGCAGAAGTACTACTTAGGTTTTTTCCAAGAATTTTATATACAACCGTATCCCCTTGAATAGCAACAAAAGAACCTGCTCCACCAGTAACACCTGACTGAATTGTTTTAACAACTGTAATATCAGGGTCAGCCACAGGTTGATTAATATTTACCGTAGCAGGACTGGAAATATTATCATTATCGAATGGGTTGGAGTCTAATTCATCACTTGCAGCAACTGCGGTGTTTTCTTTTAAACCTGTCGTCAGACCAACAACCTGAAGTTTAATCACATCTGCGAAATTGGGTGAGCTCGCCGGAATTGAAGGGTGTGAACATTGAACTCCTTGTGAATTATTTTGATCGATAAAAGGATCGGCTATACAACTCCAATTCCCCGAAGATATATCTCCAACAAATTGAACACCGACAGGCAAAGGATCAGTAACTATTACATTTGTAGCTGATGTTAAAGACAAGTTATCGACATGAATATGATAAGCAAAATCAACTCCGACATCGACATCAGTTATTAAAGTCCCACCTAAATCTTTGACATACTTGGTAAGTCTAATATCTGTCTGCAACTCTGTCATTTCAATATCAAAAGCATCCATATTATCAGACAGAGAGACTTCTCTGCCTGACAAGTCTGTTACTTGAATATTTATTGAATTACCATAAACGCCAGATGTTGAAGGATAAGATGAAATATCAGCTGTTAGGGTTAATACATCTCCCGGATTTATTGAATCGTCTAATAAAGTACACAGTATTCCTCCTGTTTGAGGGACACAATCCCATATCCCAGCAATCTGAGCAGGTTGAACACTAGTATTGGAGACACTAAATGCAGGGTCAAAAGCCAGAAAAATCTCCACATCTGTAGTGAAAGTAGCATTTCCACTATTGCGAACTTCATAGACCAACGGTGTTGATGCTGTTGTTCCCAATGGGATTGACAACGGAACTGAAGCAGGGTCTATTCTTGTCAATGTCAAATCATAATTTCCGGCAACAACATCAATACTGGTAGATATTGTGTTATTTGAAGTATTTGTTTCAATTCCACCAAAATCTGTAAGTGTTGCGTTCAGATTGTAAGTACCAACTGAACTGACTAAAAAGTCCAGAGTAAAACTCGTGGCAGATCCTGATGCAACCGGATTAAAAGTCGAACAATCCAAGATTCCAGTCGATGGAAAACACGACCAACCTGATGGAATAACACTAGAACCTTGTTCAAATATTAAATTAATATCATCATAAATAATTGTTATTCCAACTCCTGAAGTTGCATCTCCCCCGAGGTTGTCAACTTTAAAATCTATACTCACAGGAGTTGTTTGATTTTCTACTGCATTATAAGTCGTAAGTGTAACTGAATCATTAAAGTCTAAATCCGGTTCAGTACCTAATATGGTTACATTGATTGCCGAAGTATCATTCAAAGCATTGGTATCTGTTTCAACAAAATCTTCAACTCTGACAGTAATTGCTTCCGGACCGAGAGAAGCACTTCCGGCAGTCAGATTGATTTGAACAGATTTCGAACCTGCAACATTTAAAACGGATGCTGATTCAACAACAATCTCGCCAGATACAGTTGATTCATCAGTCCAGTCGCCTCCTGTAACAGAATTTAATGTTGACTGCTCTATGATATTGGAAGGTGTTGAGCCATCCATGTTAATAATAATTCTTTGACCACTAGATGTAGTAACTCCTGATAAATCATCAATATTGGCAATGTCAATCAGGAGTGAATAACTAGTGCCTCCATTGATCGTTGTTCCTGGATTAATTTGAAAATTTGATACTGATAAATCCAGAGCATTCGCACAATTAGCAATGAAAATCAGAACAAGTACTTTAAGAAAATTTTGTATTTTATTGTTTTTCATGAAAATTCCCGATCCATTTAGTAACTTATTAATTATACACACATTTCAACTGTTGATTCTATTGCAAACAAAAATTTATTTGCAAAAAGAATCTTTTAACCCAAAGATGTCCCCACAACTGCAACTCTATCAGTTAAATTCACTCGGGGAAAACAGAAAATTATAAAATTTGTTAATATGTGACGAGTTTCACTTTTTTAACAGTAATTATATGTATCAAAAGCATTAATAACCTTAAAAGCAAATAATTTAAAGGCTATTGTGTAAACTTTGGTTATTTGCATTTATCATTCGCACTCTCTTGATAACAGTGAAAAATCGTGACGCAAACTGCTCTATTTGAAAGAAGTGACAACAAATGTGAATTATGTGGAAACACTAATAATTTGGAAGTATATACTTTACCACCGGACAACATCCCAAGTTTCGATAAAAGCATTCTTGTATGTGGTAGTTGCATGGAACAAATCAATCAAAAAAAACCTATGGATTCCAATCATTGGCGTTGCCTGACTGAAAGTATGTGGAACGAAAATTTACCTGTTCAAGTTATGTCCTATCGTTTGCTTTCACGATTAAATTCAGAAAGTTGGGCACAAGATGCACTAGATTTGATGTATCTGGATGATGACACATTGGCATGGGCAAAAGCGACCGTAGACGGTCAGAAAAAAGATGACTCACTCATTCATAGAGATAGCAATGGAGCTCAACTTGAGAATGGCGATACGGTTGTTTTAATTAAAGATTTGAATGTTAAGGGAACCAGTTTTACTGCAAAAAGAGGAACAGCGGTTCGTAAAATTTCCTTAGAACTGGACAATCCTGAACATATTTCAGGAAAAGTAAACGGGCAAACTATTGTTATTCTGACAAAATATGTTAAAAAATCCTGATTAGAATTTATTCAAAACCATTCTGAAATATTAAATCGCTCACCATCGCAGTCGCCACGCCATTGATATATTCTTCAATGGCTGTATAACCAGATGGCATAATGGTATTATAGTCATTGCCATTGTTTGGATTTAAACCGTTCTGATTTTCCCAACTGTCGGGCATTCCGTCATTATCTGAGTCCAGTGGCGGCGGTAAAACGGTTAATCCCTCCATCAAATCCGCTGGGCGAAAATTATCCCACTGCCCGCTTCGGGTTTGTAAATCATTGATAGATGTTCTGGATACAATATCTCTTGGAAATGCTCCAACCTGTTGTATCAACAAATCTTCAATGTCATTACTGCTATGCGTTGTTATGGACACACTTCCCTCAGAAGTAAAATCAAATTCTCCGCTTTGATTAAATTGACCGGATACAATACCGCAGCAGGCAAATGTGTATTCATTCTGAAATAATGTATTGGTCCATGGATTATTCACAACTCCATTAAATACACCCGGATCTTCGACAAGATTATCCTCCATCCAGTATTCAGTTAATATTGGAGGAGCCGGATTTTCAGGATCAAACCAGAATGGAGCCAATGAAATACTCGGACCAGCGATATATTTGTTGCCGATAATATTAAATTCATCGCTCGCAACAATATTATGATGAACAAATCCTTCTCTTCCATTGTAAATCACATTATTTCGTACATCAGCAGGGCCAACAGACAATGCCGGAGTTCGATTTCGAGCGTGAGCAAAATAATTATGATGAATGGAAATAAAACCACCGGGAAGTGAAGAATCATCACAACTATTATCATCCAGACAAGGTCTGTGGTTTAGAATGCCTTTATTGTGTGTCCATCCGTTAGCAACATCATAGATGGGATAGGATATATTCGACCACTGAACCGTTATATGGTTTGCTCCGCCCCAAAAATCGATATTCTCATCAGCACCATGAGAAACATCCACATGATCAAGAATTATATTGTTTGCTGTTGAAAATTGGATTCCATCATGCTGACTGGAAGGCCATGAAGCATCAGGATCAGGCGGTCTGACCCGAATATGCCTTATAATAATATTATTTGTATCGCTTCCATAAGTGGTATAAAGATGCCCAACAATTGTGATTCCTGCTCCAGGTGCAGTTTGCCCGGCGATAGTGACATCGCCATGAGGAATATGCACATCACCGGTAATGATTCCCGAAACATCAAATACGATAATTCTGGCACCGGATTGATCTAAAGCCCATTGCAATGAACCTGTTCCCGATGCATTTAAGTTTGTCACCTTCAAAACCACACCATTCCTGCCACCGGTTGCGTAGGCTCCAAACCCTTCGGACTCAGGAAATGATTTTAGTTGAGCAAATGAAATAATAGAATGTGTGCAAAGAAGTAAGATGACCGGAAGTTTCATAATAAAGCACCAAAGCAGTTTTACGAAATTATAAATTTATAGCAAATAAAAATTTGTGAATGATTTGTGCTTTTCAAAAAAAAGGGCAGAAACAAAGTTACCACCCTTAAAAATCTCACTCTGAAGTCTTAATCACTTCATTCTGGAAGCAACTTTATCCCAATCAACAATATTCCAGAAGTTTTTGATGTAACCTCCTCTGTCATTGCGAGTGTCAACATAATAGGCATGTTCCCAAACATCACAAGTTAAAAGTGCGTGTTTACCATCGGTCATTGGAGTTCCGGCATTGAACGTGTTCACCAGTTCCAGTTCACCATTTTCATCTTGAACCAACCAAACCCAGCCCGAACCAAAAGTTGCCAAACCTAAAGCATTGAATTTTGCAACAAACTCTGCAAATGAACCAAATTTCGCGTTGATTTTATCAGCGAGCTCACCTGTAGGTTCGCCGCCACCGTTTGCTGAGAACCCTTCAAAATAAAAAGTGTGATTCCAAACCTGAGCTGCATTGTTGAAAACACCACCATCAGAGTTCATGATGATTTCTTCTAAAGATTTTCCTTCAAAATCAGTACCTTTGATTAAGTTATTGAGATTCACAACGTAAGCATTATGATGCTTTCCATGGTGATAACTCAAAGTTTCTGCGGAAATATGGGGTTCAAGGGCGTCTTGTGCATAAGGCAAAGCCGGTAATTCAAAACTCATTCTTTTTCTCCTGAATTTAAGATGTAAATAAAAACGATTCTCATTATATCAAGCATTTATGTTCATTTGTGATAATTTCAAGAGATTGTCACCGTTTGTTTGAATTTAACGTATTAGTTGGGAGGAAATAGTTTTTCCTCATTTTGCTGAAAAATTGATTATTTGAAGAACAATGCTTATGATTTACGTTTTTTAAAATTACGGAAAAATTCATTAATGAAGACTGTACTGACAGGAATAACAACGACAGGAACACCACATTTAGGCAACTATGTTGGTGCGATTAAACCTGCAATTGAAAAAAGCAAAACTGGAGATTATCGCAGTTTTTTCTTTTTGGCTGATTTGCATGCATTAATTAAATGCTGGGACCCTAAACAAATTGCTCAATCAACCAAAGAAATCGCCGCAACCTGGTTGGCATTAGGACTGGATACTGATAAAGCGGTATTTTATCGTCAGTCTGATATTCCTGAAATTCCTGAACTCACATGGTTACTGACCTGTATGTGTGCGAAAGGTCTGATGAATCGCTCTCATGCGTATAAAGCATTAGTTCAAGAAAACACGGAAAATGGTGAAAATGACCCGGATAAAGGAATCACAATGGGATTGTTTTCCTATCCGATATTAATGACTGCTGATATTTTGATGTTTAATGCCGATGAAGTCCCTGTTGGCAAAGACCAGATACAGCATCTTGAAATGGCAAGAGACATTGCAGGACGATTCAATCATCATTTTGGTAACAAATTTAAAATGCCACAAACGGTTGTTTCTGAAGATCAGGCGATTCTTCCCGGTCTTGATGGTCGTAAGATGAGTAAAAGTTATGATAACACCATACCGTTGTGGTTACCTGAGAAGCAATTCCGCAAACATATTATGAAAATCATCACTAACTCTTTGGAGCCGGGTGAACCCAAAGATCCGAATGATTCGCATGTGTTTGATATTTACAAAGCATTTGCAACAAAAGAACAAACCGAACAATTCAGACAAGCCTATTTAGACGGAATTTCCTGGGGAGCTGCCAAACAGGAGCTCTTTGAATTGATTAACAAAGAATTATCAGAACCGAGAGAACGATACAATGAATTAATTCAACAACCGGAACTGATAGAAAAAGAACTGCTAAAAGGAGCTGAAAGAGCCAGACAGTTTTCTGCCCCGTTTTTGCAAAAATTAAAGAAAGCAGTCGGAATTCGTAAAATCACATAACAGTATTTTACAGTTCCGGCGATTAAATTTGATATGAGGTAACAACAAATGATGGACTTTAAACTTGGAACAGTGATTTCCACTCTTTGGAAAACCAAAGAGTTTATGATTTTTCGATTTTTAATTTATTTTGCAATCACATTGGCTTATGTGATTGGCACAGGAACCGGAGCCGGCATTGGCTGGACGATTGGCAGTGCCGGTGACGAGCAAAGTCAGGCAACAGGCTTAATGTATGGCATGTTTGGTGGCTTTGCAGTCGTGTCCGGTGTGCTTTATTACGTCCGTGAATACTTGCTTTATATGGTCAAAGCCGGACACATCGCCGTGATCATGAAACACATGGATGGTGAAAAAATTCCATCCGGTAAAAGCCAGATTACTTATGCACAAGGTATAGTCAAAGAGCGTTTCAAAGAAGCCTCTGTATTATTTCTGGTCGATCAGGCGATTAAGAAAGTGGTTAAATTTATCACCGGATTATTCTCAGGAATAATGAGCTTTTTGCCGATTATCCCCAAACCAATTGTCAATTTTATCAATACCGTTGTTAAGAATTCAGTCACTTATGTGGATGAAATTATTTTAGCTTACAACATTCGTAACGAAGTTGATAATCCTTGGGAAGGCTCGAAAAAAGCAGTCGTTTTATATGCCCAAAATTATAAAACATTTCTGAAAAATGCTGTATTTGTAACCATCTTTAGCTGGATTTTGACATTATTGATGGTAATTATTTTGTGGGCGCCGGTCACAGCAATGTTTGCTATCGGTAATTTTGATCCCGGATATTTGCCATTAATTATCATCATTGTTGCCTCCATAAGTATTAAAGCAGCAATCATTGATCCATTTGCTATGACTGCGTTGATGCAGGTGTTTTTTAAAGTCACAGAAGGACAAGAACCCAACCCTGAATGGGAAGCCAAACTGGAAAAAGGCTCGAAGAAATTCCGTGAAATGAAAGACAAAGCAGCAGCGTGGGTTTCTTCTAAATTCGGTGGTAAAGATAAACCACAAAATCCGGATGCCGACTTGCCTCCACAAGCATAATTTAAAAAATTTACTGCGGGGATTTATTCCCCGCAACTTTTATGAACGATATCAAAAAGCCATTTGGAACATACACTCCGACTATAAAAGCTCAAAAGCAAATCAATTTTTGCCAAAAGCTTTCAAATAATTGGTTAGGCAAACAATTAGCTCAATACATACGCAAGAAAGTCATTAAAAACAACAAGATGCCATTAGATTTAACTTTAGAAAAAGTTAAAATGCGTTGCTATTTGACTGACAATATATCTGAAAGAGGTTTCGTATTTATGCCATGGCGATATGATTTCGAAGAAAGGAAGCTTCTACTAGAAAACCTTCCAAAAGATGGAGTGTTTATTGATATCGGCGCTAATGTCGGCATATATTCATGCATTGCCGCAACGCATCTCAGTGACAAGGGAAGAGTCATCGCAATTGAGCCTAATCCAATAGTTGCTGAAAGGTTGAGATTCAACCTCAATGCAACTACTGAAAACAAAGGCAAGTTTCCTCAATTTGTGGTTTTACCTTATGGTGTCAGTGATAAACCCGGCGAGTTCGATCTCTATTTAGATTCAAAAAACCTTGGTGCAAGTTCTCTTGTCGAAAAAAACTCCGGAAACATTATCAAAATCAAATGCAAAACTCTGATGCAAATTGTTGAAGAAGCAAAACTCAAGCAAATTAACGCCATAAAGTGTGATATTGAAGGAGCAGAAGATCAAGCTCTTGTCCCCTTTTTACAAAACTCACCCAAAGAATTATTGCCTGAAATTATTATTTTCGAAAATAACCTCCAACAATGGAAATACGATTTATTAAACACACTTTCGGATTCAGGTTATCAATTATTGAAACAAACTCGCTTGAATTTAGTTTATAAGCGTCTCTACTAAAGCTGAGATATTCATCAATAGTGAGGTTAGAATCAGGAATTGTTGGAAGAGTGAAGGAGGTTCACAATTGAACAATTTAATAAAAACAACAGCATCAGAAAACTGTTCCAAGTCAATAAAACTGCTAATTTAGATTAGTTTAATAAAAATCAAAGCTGGATTCAACAACGAAGTGCAACACTCCAGTTTCTAGATTTTACTTCAAGGGGAGTTAAAAAGCCTAATTTTTTTCTGGGTCTGTTGTTCAAAGCGTCTTCAACAGCCTGAACTTCGTTTTCTGATAACTGATCAAGAGTCTTGTTTTTAGGGAAATACTGTCTGATTAAACCGTTAGTATTTTCATTCGTGCCTCTCTCCCAGGAATGATAAGGTTTGGCAAAATAGATGTTTATTCCGATAGTATCACTAATCATTTCGTGTTTTGCGAATTCCAAACCGTTATCCAAAGTCAGGGTATGTGTGATTTCAT
>JAGRJO010000065.1 GCA_020442725.1 Lysobacterales bacterium | reverse complement strand
CATGGTGTCGGACGTTATCAAGGCTTGGAAACTCACAATTTTGACGGTGAAGCTGAGTTTTTGGTTCTGGAATACTTCGGCGGTGACAAACTTTATGTTCCGGTTTCGTCTTTGCATTTGGTTTCACGTTATACCGGAACTTCCGAAGAATCGGCTCCCTGGCATAAATTAGGCGGTGATCGCTGGCAGAAAATTCGTGAAAAAGCCGCCAAAAAAGTTAAGGATGTTGCCGCTGAGTTATTACAGCTTTATGCGATTCGCGAATCTCGTGGCGGTCGAAAAATTGATATTGATGAAAGCGATTATCTGCAATTCTGTCAGGGATTCCCGTTTGAGGAAACCGACGACCAACTCAATGCCATAGATGCGGTGATGAAAGACTTGGAAAGCCCCAAATCCATGGATCGGGTGATTTGCGGTGATGTGGGTTTTGGCAAAACTGAAGTGGCATTGCGTGCTGCTTTTATGGTTGCCAATGATGCTAAACAGGTAGCTATATTGGTTCCAACTACATTGCTGGCAGAACAACATTATGAAAACTTTCTCAATCGTTTTGCCAATTTCCCGATTCGGGTGGAAGTTTTATCCCGATTTGTAAAAAAATCGGAGCAAAACAAAGTCGTAGAAGATTTGCAAAAGGGTAAAGTCGATATTGTGATTGGCACTCATAAATTATTGCAAAAAGACATCAAATTCAAAAATCTGGGCTTGATTGTGATTGATGAAGAGCATCGTTTTGGTGTTCGTCAAAAAGAACAATTGAAGAAACTTCGTGTGGAAGTTGATATCCTCACATTGACAGCAACACCAATTCCACGAACCCTCAATACTGCACTTTCAGGTTTGCGGGATTTATCAATCATTGCGACGCCTCCAAAAGCTCGCTTATCAGTAAAAACGCAAGTGATTGAGTGGGATAATGTGATTATTCGTGAAGCCTGCCAAAGGGAAATTCAACGTGGTGGTCAGGTTTACTTTCTGCATAATGATGTGCGTACCATCGAGCAAATGGCGGAAACCGTGCAAAAACTGGTTCCTCAAGCTCGTGTGCGAATTGCTCATGGGCAGATGCATGAGAATGAACTTCAGCAAACCATGCTTGAGTTTCACAAAATGCGTTTTAATGTTCTGGTTTGTACGACTATCATCGAAAACGGCATTGATATTCCAACTGCAAACACAATTATCATGAATCGTGCGGATAAACTCGGTTTGGCACAAATGCACCAACTGCGTGGTCGTGTGGGGCGTTCGCATCATAAAGCCTTTGCCTATATGCTCATTCCTGACAAAAAGTCCATATCTGCCGATGCCGAAAAACGTCTGGATGCGATTGTTTCGCTGGAAGAATTAGGTTCGGGATTTACTTTGGCAACACACGACCTGGAAATTCGAGGAGCCGGTGAATTATTGGGTGAAGAACAAAGCGGGCAAATCCAAGCAATTGGCTTCAGTCTTTATTGCGAATTGCTGGAACGTGCGGTTAAAGCCTTACAAAAAGGCGACGAACCGGAACTGGAAGATATGAGCATTCATGAAACTGAAATTGAGCTGAATATTCCGGCGCTTTTCCCTGATGACTTTATTCCTGACGTGTTCCTGCGTCTGACATTTTACAAACGTCTCAGTCAATGTGAAAACAAGGATGATGTGACTGAACTCCGTGTTGAGGTCATTGATCGTTTCGGTAAGTTACCTGATCAGGCTGCTAATTTGTTTGAAATTAAATTGCTGCAACTGCAATCGAAACAATTTGATATTCATAGCATTCGACTCGATCAGTATGGCGGTACGGTTAAATTTGATACAAAAAAAGAAGAGTTATTGCGGAAACTCATTCAATTGGTACAAACCAAATATCAAGATTACAAGCCCGCTCCCGACAATTCAATTCGAATGATTGGAGAATTCCCTCAAGCTGAACAACGATTTGAAGCGGTTGAGAAGTTGTTCAACAATTTGCAGAATTGATTTTGACAAGCCTGTGATGACCTTCCAAAACAGGCTTTATCGTTTTAAATAATCTCCGCCACTTCTAAAGCGGCAATTCTTTCTTCTAATGGTGGGTGAGTTGCTAAAAGTTTCTGTAACATCACTTTTGCTCTGCCACCGGTGAAACCGAAAGCGGCCATTTCACCTTGTAGTTTTGAATCATAAGGTGAGCGTTGCAGGGCTTCAAGAGCTCCAATCATGTTTTGCCTGCCGGCAAGTTCGGCTCCGCCACGATCAGCTTTAAATTCACGATGGCGTGAAAACATATTAATAATGATTGCAGCCAAAAACCCTAACAAAATTTGAGCAATCAAAGTGCCGATAAAACTTCCGGCTCTGAAACCGATGTCTCTGGCATTTCCTCGCATGGCTGAACTGATGGCATAACCAATAATTCTTGAAAAGAAAATCACAAAAGCATTTAATATTCCCTGAAGCAAAGCCATTGTCACCATATCGCCATTGGCAACATGGCTGATTTCATGCCCGAGTACTGCTTCCACTTCTTTTTTGTTCATGCGTTCTAAAAGTCCGGTACTCACCGCGACCAATGAATCATTGCGTTTCATGCCGGTTGCAAATGCATTGGGACTGCCATTACGAAATATTCCAACTTCCGGCATTCCAATTCCTGCTTGCTGAGCCTGTCTTCTGACTGTTTCCAGCAACCACATTTCCGTTTCATCCTTTGGATTCTCTATTATGGAAACACCGTAGGCAAACCTTGCCATGCGTTTAGACATTGCCAACGAGATAAACGAACCCACAGAACCCCAAATAATGGCAAAAACAGCCAAAGCGGTGTAATTGAGACCATGTTGGGTCATGTAACCATCCAAACCAAACAATCTCATAACGATGGTTATGACTGCGAGGACAGCAATGTTAGTCAATATAAACAGAATTGTTCTTTTCATAATTTTTACTCAATAACCTTTGGTTAAATATGGTTCTTTATCGTTCTAATTCAATATTTGTAGGTTTGTACAAATAAAAAAAGGAGCTGAATTTAGCTCCTTTTTATTCAAACAATCATGTTTTGAATTAATCGTTATTTAATTTTGATAACAGTTTCAATATCTCAAAATACAACCAAACGATTGTAACCATCAAAGCGAAAGCACCGTACCATTCCATAAATTTAGGCGCGCCTTCAGCTGAACCTCTTTCTACCATATCGAAATCTAAAATCAGGCTTAAAGCCGCAATCGCAACAAACAGAACGCTAATTCCGATACTGAATGCACTTCCGTTAGAAAAGCTGTTGACAGCAAAATGAACGCCAAAAAATGAAGCCAGAATGCTGATTCCGTAGAAAATCATAATGCCAAAAATTGCGGTAATGATGATTTTCTTGAACATCGGAGTCGCTTTAATAATACCTGTTTTGTAAGCTACCAACATACCAACGACTGTTGCCATGGTTGCCATAGCGGCCTGAATGGCAATTCCCGGATAAACACTATCAAGCATACCGGAAAGAGCACCAAGAAACACACCCTGGAATGCTGCATAAACAGGACCACCGATGTGTGCCCAGTCAGGTCTTTTCCACAACGCCAGAGAACAAGCAATGGATACAACCAAACTTGTCCAGAAAAATGGCATTAACAATTGTGGAGAAGTCATAACTTTACTCCAGCCCCAGGCACCTGTGAATAATGCAATAACAATCAGAATTCCGGTTTTATTGACCGTTCCGTTGATGGTCATTCTTTGAGAGTTATCAACCACGAACTCATCTGTTGGACCAAGACTCAGATTCTCAGTTTTTTCAAACGCTTTCATAGCAGGATTTGATGATTCAAATTTCATAATTTTCCTCGTAAATTAAAATTAAGCATACTTTAATAATTATCTCACAATTTTTAACATTTTTCAAGTATTAAGTTCACCCATAAATTGTCGATAATACTTAAGTTCTTCAATGGACTCTTTGACATCATCTAATGCCAAATGATTCCCTTGTTTTTGCAACCCATCCAAAACTTTCGGATTCCAGCGTCGAAATAATTCTTTAATACTGCTGACGTCAATTTGGCGATAGTGAAAGTAGTTTTCAAGTGTCGGCATCCACTTTGCCAAAAAACGACGATCCTGACAGATTGAATTTCCACACATCGGCGAACTGTGAATATCGACATGCTCACGCAAGAATTCCAATGTCATTTGTTCAGCGTCCTTTACTGAAATTCCTGAATCCTCCACACGCGTCCATAAACCCGAATTGGTATGATGTTCAGTATTCCAGTCATCCATTTTCTCTAAAATTTCTGTAGGCTGATGAATGGCGATGGCTTCGCCTTCAGCAATGACATTCAATTCTTTGTCTGTTACAACCACAGCGATTTCCAAAATTCGGTCTTTCAGTGGATTAAGTCCCGTCATTTCCAAATCAATCCATATCAGATTATTTTTTTTATCAATCATTAAGCATTCCTTATTAATATTTCGGCATATTCTACCCTAAAGCCAAACAGAACATGTAAAATACTGTTATATGAAGAGATATAGAATTGTTTCCACACAAAAGCAAACCGCTCAAGTTCTTGATGTTAGGGAAAATATCGAGTTGACTTGCTTTTTTCCCAGAAAACTGAAACCTATCTGTGGTGATTTTGTTTCTCTGGAAAATAAAAATGACGAATGGGTTATCAATGAAATTCATCCGTCTCATAATGTTTTTGCCCGTGCCAATCATAAAGGCCAGAAACAACAAATTGCAGCCAATGTCGATAATCAGATTATTGTGGTCGCTGTCGAACCGGAACCAACCCGTGATCTCATCAATCGCTATCTGGTTGCTGCCCATAATTGTGAAATGCAGCCAATCATCATTTTTAATAAAAATGATATCAATGAACACTTCTTTGATGAGGAACAACAAATCTATCAGGATTTGGGATACAAAACTTTCTCAACCAACACCGAAAACCAAAACCAATTTGATGAGCTGCTTGAAATTATGAAAGGCAAAACTTCAATTTTTGTGGGAATGTCCGGTGTCGGTAAATCATCGATTAGTGAAATTATTTTAGGGCAAGAGTTGAAAACCGGTGAAATTTCTAAAAAAACCGGCAAAGGTTCGCATGTCACCTCAGTCACTCAATTATTTAAAATTGACAAGATTGACGGGTATTTAATTGATTCACCCGGTGTGTGGGAGTATGGACTATGGAAAATGGAAGCTCAGGAAATTGCTCATGGATTCCCCGAAATTGAAAAAGAATCCCATCAATGTAAATTCAGCAACTGCACACACACCCACGAACCCAAATGTGCTGTCAAAACAGCCGTCGAAAATAATCAAATTCATCAAAAACGCTATCAATCCTATCTGCGGATTATAGATTCAATGAAATATTGGGAGTAATCAATTGGAAATAAAATTCTGCCCCTATTGCGGTGGTAAAACCGAGAACAAAACACCGAATACCGACGATCATGTTCGTGCTGTTTGCACGGAATGTCATGCCATTCATTATCGCAATCCAAAAATTATTGCCGGTGTGATTATTGAGCATGATGGTCAAATCTTGCTGGCGAAACGAGCTATTCAGCCTCGTTATGGCACCTGGACTGTTCCTGCCGGATTTATGGAACTGGATGAAACGGTTCAAGCTGGAGCAGCCAGAGAATGTTTTGAGGAAACTCATGCTCAAATTAAAAATCAGGAGCTATTTGGAGTTTATAATTCCATCGTAAATTCACAGGTTTATATCATGTTCAGAGCTCAATTAGCTGAATATTTCTTTGAGCCAACCAGTGAAAGCCTTGAAGTTAAATTATTCCAGCCTGATGAAATTCCCTGGGATAACATCTCATTTCCAATTGTCAATTCTGCATTGAAACGCTTTGTTGAAGAAATGCAAAGTGGATTCACAGTCCAACTCGAAGATGTTTATGAGAATTTTGAAGGTTCTATATCGAAAGGATATTTTGATAAAAAATCCTGACAACACACACTTTTCAGAGTTAGAATAAAAAGCAGGTGATTGAGAATTGTTTGAAACCAACAATTATCATCAATTAACTTGAAATTTGAACGAAAATAAATATATTAGCGCTTGCTAATATAATAATCCGGAATATTATGAAACTACAATCAATCAGTTATTTAATGAGCCTTCTTGTGTTTTGTTCTGTGGCTTTGAGCCAAGAAGAAACTTATCTCACCGAACTGCAAACATTGGATGAATATCGTGTTTTAAATGGTGAAATTGAGGCTGTGAACAAAGCGACAGTTTCTGCGCAAACAGCGGGGCGTGTTTCCAAATTGAATTATGATGTGGATGATTATGTTTCAAAAAATTCCATATTGGTTGAATTCACCAATGACGAGCAAAAATCAGGTCTGAAACAAGCTGAAGAGAATGCCAAAGCGGCAAAAATTGCCTTTGAACAAGCGGAAACAGATTATGTGAGAGTGAAAGATATTTATGAAAAAAAACTGGTTGCAAAAAGCCAACTGGATCAGGCTCTTTCCAACCGTAATGCTCTTGAAGCTAAAGCCTCTGCTGCCGAAGCCGCAGTCTTAGCTGCTAAAAAACAATTTGAATACACGGTTATTCGTGCGCCTTACGATGGCATTGTGACCAATCGTTTTGTGGAACAAGGTGAGACCGTTAGTCACGGCACTCCAATTATGGAAGGTCTCAGTTTGGACAATCTACGGGTCATCACCTACGTTCCGGAAAGTATCATTACCAAAGTGAGAAACAATCCTCATGCCATTATTCAACTGAATGACGGAACTGAAATCACAGCTGACAAAGTGACTATTTTCCCTTATGCCAATCAGACAACCAGAACTTTTAAAGTCAGATTGGATTTAGCTCAAACAGAGAACACTCTTTTCCCCGGAATGTCGGTGAAAATCAAGTTTAAAATTGGTGAAAAACCTGCAATCACGATCCCAGAGTCCGCTGTTGTCACTCGAAGTGAATTGATTATGGCTTATGTTTTGTCTGAAGATGGTGAAATTCTTCCGCGTCAAATTAAAACCGGGATTAAACATGATGGCAAAATTGAAGTGATTTCAGGCATTTCAGAGAATGAAAAAGTGCTGATTAATCCATTGGTGAAGTGAGATGAAATATTCAATTTCAGGTAAACTGGCAGAAAAATTTCAACTCAGCCCAATCACACCTCTTATAGCTTTAGTGGCTGTTTTACTCGGCATTTTTGCGATTTTTATAACCCCCAGAGAAGAAGAACCACAGATTGATGTGACATTCGCCAATGTTTATATTGCTTTACCCGGAGCCAGTGCCAAAGAGGTTGAGAACTTAATTTCCTTTCCTGCGGAACAGGTTCTGGATTCGATTGCTGATGTCAAACATATTTATTCCATTTCTCGTCCGGGATTAGCTATAGTCAGTGTGCAGTTCGAAGTTGGGGTGAAGCGTAAAGATGCAATAGTTCGGCTTTATAATGAAATCCATTCCAATTCAGACTGGTTGCCGGTGTCTTTGGGTGCATCGCAACCATTGATTAAACCAATGGGAATTGATGATGTACCGATTGTGACAGTTACGTTTTGGAGTGAAGATGAATCCGTTGGCAGCTTTGAATTGCAACAGGTTTCACATGCCATCGAAGCAGAAATCAAGCGCATACCAAACACTCGTATTGTTGAAACAACCGGCGGACCACAACATGTTGTGCACGTTCAGTTAAACCCTGAAGATTTAGTCGCTTATAATTTGGACTTTAAATCGATTGAAAACGCCCTAAAAGCGAGTAATTTTGCTACCTATTCGGGAAACGTGATCGAGAACAATCAAGTTCAGCCGGTACAAACCGGAACATTGCTGGCAAATGTTGAAGATATAAAAAATCTGGTTGTCGCAGTAAATAATGGAATGCCGGTTTATTTAACGGACATTGCCACCATCAGCAATACTCCCGACAGTCCGGATAACTATGTTTGGATGACAGGCGGAAAAGCATGGAAAGGTGAGGGAAAACCGGAATTCTCACCGGCCGTGACATTAGCAATTGGCAAAAAAGCAGGTAGCAATGCAGTTGATATTGCCGATGCCGTGATAGCTGCCGGAGAAAAACTTCGAGCCACGCACATTCCTGAAAATGTCAATTTTGAAATCACCAGAAATTACGGAAAGACTGCGGATGATAAGGCTCAGAAGCTAATGACGAAATTGATGTTTGCCACAGCTTCGGTGGTTTTACTGATTTTAGTGGCATTGGGATGGCGTGAAGCGATTGTTGTCGGCTTAGCCGTTTCTATCACTTTAGCAGTCACCTTATTTGCATCATGGGCGTATGGTTTTACGCTCAATCGGGTTTCATTATTTGCCTTGATATTTTCGATTGGTATTTTAGTGGATGATGCGGTTGTCATTGTAGAAAACATTCACCGACATTTATCTCTGGGTAAGAAAAAACTCTCTGAATTGATTCCTTTAGCGGTTGATGAAGTCGGAGGACCTACTATTTTGGCAACTTTCACAGTCATTGCTGCATTGATGCCAATGGCGTTTGTGACGGGTTTGATGGGACCTTATATGAGCCCGATTCCAATTAACGCTAGTATGGGAATGTTGCTATCTTTGATAATTGCACTAATCGTGACACCTTGGCTGTTTGCTAAAATCATCGGTAATAAAGTTCATCATTCCGACTCGGATGGTTCTGGCAAACCGGGTTTCTTTACTAAGGTAATGACTCCTTTTTTAGGAAATAACAAAAAAGGCAAACTCAATCGTTATTTACTGATTTCCGGTGTTGTTTTGATGATGTTTTTATCAGTCATCCTGGTACCGACTCAGCAGGTTATCCTGAAAATGTTGCCTTTTGATAACAAATCTGAAATTCAGGTTGTTGTTGATGCTCCTGAAGGGACAACTCTGGAGACCACAAATCAAGTTATGACTGAGATTGGCAACTATCTTAAAGACGTCGAAGAGGTTGAACATATTGTTGCTTATGCCGGAACAACTTCGCCAATCAATTTTAATGGTTTGGTCAGGCAATACTTCTTGCGTCAGGGAGAAAATGTTGGTGATATGCAAATCACTTTGGTGGATAAACATGATCGTGATAAACAAAGCCATGAAGTGGCGATAAACATCAGACCTGCAATTACTGAAATTGCAAAAAAACACGGCGTTATTGCCAAAATTGTTGAAGTGCCGCCCGGACCACCGGTTCAATCGCCGATTGTTGCTGAAATTTACGGACAATCAGATGCACAAAGAAAGAAAACTGCTCAAAGGATTGAACAAGCTTTTCATAAAGTCAAAGGCATTGTTGACATTGACACATCGATAGAAACAGAAAGCCCGCGTAAAGTTTTCGTAGTTGACAGAGCCAAGGCGGCG
>JAGRJO010000064.1:7042-9380 GCA_020442725.1 Lysobacterales bacterium | reverse complement strand
TAAAAAGTACCCACCGGCACATATCACAACCATAAGAAGAACAATACTTCCTAACTTAACCCAAGCAGGCCAACCTCCGGGATTAGAAGTATCTAAACTGTTTAACTCATCAATAAAACTCATTCTGACAACTCTCCTTCCTCGTTATTTTTGGTCAGAGGATTAATCAATGTAACAATTAATTTAAATTTTTGTTCGTGTGTATCATACGAATCATCTGCTTTAATGTACTCAACATTTACAGGAGTTTTGAACCACTCTGAGGCTTCAATCTGGCGCATATAAGCAGAAACTCTCGAATGTGACTGGGCATAACCTTCCAAGTAAATCGTGTTGGAGTTTTGCTTAATATTTTCCAGAAACACGCCATTAGGAATTGTTTTCACCAGCTCGTCAAACAAATGAACCATTTGAGTTCTGTTTGCTTGAAGCTCTTCAATCACTTTTTTTCTGGCCAGCAAATCATCGCGTTTTTTCTCAAGACCTTCAATTTCCTTAATTTGAGCCTCAACTTTCACGATTTCATTCTTAATCCGGTTGTTCCTTTTAATTTGAAAGTCAATATTTTGAGAATAAATCCAATAAACAGCTCCTACGATTGCTAAAGCAATTGCAGCAGCAACACCAAGCATAACGTAATATTCTTTTGTTAGCTGTTGACGCCTTTCTTCACGCCAAGGTAATAAATTAATTTTAGCCATCAGTCGAAAGTCCTCATTGCCAAACCAATCACAGTCATTAGTGCCGGTGCGTCTTCCTTCATTGCCATTTCATCAACACGAGATGCCAGTTCAAATCCTTCAACAGGATTAGCAATCTGTGTCGGGACTCCTATTTGCTGTGATGTCATTTCATCCAAATCATGAATCGAGGCTGTTCCGCCTGCTAATACAATCCTGTCAACATTATTAAACTCCGTACCGGAAAAGAAAAATTGCAATGCTCTGCTAATTTGCTGAACCAAAGAGTCTTTAAAACTTTGAAGCACTTCAGTCTCATAACTTTCAGGCAATCCTCCCTGACGCTTGGCAAGACTGGCTTCTTCCATCGAGAGACCGTATCTTTGCATAATTTCATCGGTCAATTGTTTTCCACCGAAAGCTTGATCTCTGGTATAAATACTTCTGCCTTTATACATGACATGCAATGTCGTCGTCGTTGCTCCAATGTCGAATAGTGCAACAATTTCATCTTCACCTAAATTAAGACTTTTTGCCATTTCATTAAATGAAGCCTCAATGGCAAATGATTCCACATCTACAATCGTTGGAATTAATCCGGCACCTTCCAACGCTTCAGTACAAACCTCTACATTTTCAGAACGGGAACAAGCAATTAAAACATGTGACATTGCAGGATTATCTTCCATAGGTCCAAGAACATTAAAATCCAGACTCACCTCTTCGATTGGGTAAGGAATATATTGATTGGCATCCAAAGAAAGCCTCTCTTCCATCTCATCTTCAGATAAATCGCTAGACATATTGATGGTTTTAGTAATTACGGCTGACCCTGAAACAGCAATTGCAGCATTTTTTCTTTTAATTCCTGCTTTCTTAACTGCATTGGAGATTGCAGCCGACACTCTGTCAACTTCAGTGATGTTTTTCTCTACAACCGCATTTGCAGGAAGTGAATCAATACCATAATATTCAACTTTATAAGTTTGACCTGATTTTCCCAATTGCAGAACTTTTACAGCTGATGAACTCACATCCACGCCAAATATCTGCACCTTCTTATTTGAAAACAAACCCACAATTTTCTCTCATTGAATAATTAATAATTTGTTATTTTTTCTCAATTTTCTTAGGTTTCTATAAGAACAAATAAAGCAACTATTTTTTGCGTGTCACTTCACAGTTTTACATTTTTCCCCAACTCTTTTGAGAATTAATCGTAAGAATAACTCTTAAAGTATTGAAAAAGCAAGAATTATTTTTGAATTTTTTGGCTTTTACCGAATATATTGACACAGTTCAAAGAAACTCAGTGGAGATGCAAGAATAAAACCAAGATGTCCTGTTTTATTCAATTTATATCAATACAAAAACATTTAAAGCAATAACTTTAATATCTCATCACTCAATAAATACGACTCTTCGGATAATATCAAACCATCCGGCAACACCTCAATCCAACCTTGTTCTAGAGCCGGTTGAAGTGTGCTCATCAAAATATCTCTACCCAGACCAGTTCTATTTTCAAAATCGCAAAACCTTATGGGTTGAAGAAGCCTCACCGCATTGAGCATAAACTCAAAAAGCAAGTCATTCTTATTCAGTAACTTCTCTTCCTGAATGAAGCCGGAGTTTTGTTGCAAATATTTTTGTGGATG
>JAGRJO010000064.1:0-6943 GCA_020442725.1 Lysobacterales bacterium | reverse complement strand
TAAATTATGTTGGCATTGCTGATTGTCTTTGGAATATGCTGAAACCTCATATTGAGTATATCCACTCTCATGCAACAGTTCTCTTCCCTGAAGATACATGGCTTCTAATTCGGAGTCTTTTGGTAAGTTTTTAGGCGTATGAACAGCAAACAGCGTATTGGCTTCAATCGTCAATTGATAATAGGAAATATGATTGGGTTGTAAATCGATTAGTTTTTGCAAGTCTTCTTTTGCCTCTTTTAAATTTTGTCCCGGTAAGGCAAACATCATATCCAGATTGATATTATCAAAGCCGGCATCTCTGGCTTTTTGATAAACTTCTATCGCCTGTTCTGATGAATGAATTCGACCCAAACTCTTCAGGTAAGTGTCCTCCAAACTTTGTACACCCATCGACAAACGATTCACACCAGCCTGCTTATAACCCACAAAATTATCATATTCACCGGTTCCTGGGTTCACTTCCATGGTGACTTCCATATCCGGCTTGCATTGCAATAAAGCCCGCACCGCGTTTAATAACCGTTCAATAGACTTAGCCGAAAATAAACTCGGAGTTCCACCACCCATAAACACCGAATGCACCGGCCTTCCCCAAACCAAAGGAACATCGTGTTGCAAATCTTCAATCAAAGCATCAATGTATTTGTCCTCTTCCAGCTCCTTCTTTAATGTGTGCGAATTAAAATCACAATAAGGGCACTTCTTCACACACCAGGGAAAGTGGATATAGAGACTGAGAGTCGGAGGAATGAGTTGAGGCACAATGTTTCAAAAAAAAAGAAAAATGTATTTTAAAGCCTAAGACAAGTTTTATGTAGTAATAATTTTAGCTTGATGTTGATTGTATACCAATTATTGGTATAATTTAATTCTTTCTATAACTTTGATATGACCATGGCTAAAAATACGAGCATTTTATTGGGTGAACATTTTGAGAGTTTTATTGGCTCTCAACTGGAATCGGGTCGCTTTAACTCTGCAAGTGAGGTTATTCGTGCAGGTTTGCGTTTATTGGAAAACAGTGAGAATCAACTGGAGATTTTACGCAATCATTTAAAAATTAGTGAAGCGCAAGCTGATACCGGAGAATATGCTGATTACAGCCTGGCTTCGTTAATTGCTGAAATGGATGCCGAGTACGATGCCAATAAGAAATGACGGATTTAAATTAACAGCTGCTGCATTGAATGATCTAAGGGAGATTGCACGTTATACACAAAATAAGTGGGGTAAGAACAAACGAAGTGTTTACTTAAGAGCTTTGGATGAAAGATTCAACTGGCTAACACAAAATCTAGATTTAGGTTTGCCTCGTGACGATATTAAAACAGGTTACTTGTGTTACCCTGAAGGAAAACACATAATATTTTATCGTAAAAGAAATGATTGGATTGATATACTTGGTATTTTACATCAGAGTATGGATTTTAAAGTTACACCTTTAGCATCCACATGAGTAGTGCACTATAAAGCTATATAATACCAACTTATATCAAGCGTATCATCTCTGCACCAACTGATGAGCTAATGAATCAGAGTAATTGTTGAATTTTAAAAGTTCCTGAACTTTTTAACAATTATTATGCCTATTCTATTGTTAATGATTGTTTAAGATAATGAAAAGATTCCTGCTGTTATTTACCCTTGTATTTTCAAATGCCAAATCCCAAGAACTATTTCTAAAATATGATAATGTGACCTGGGAAGAATTGAAAGTTCTGCAAAAAGATTATTTGCAAAGCGCTGAAGATTTGTCTCTGGACTTAAACTGTCCTGACTCTGTTGAAGATTTAAAGAAGGCTTATCACTTGTATTACAGCAGGTCTAATACAATCTTAGGAACCTATTACAGTTGGGATAAGTATTTAAATCCAGATAACAAATTTTGTGTTGTCAGGAAAATTTCAAACTTAGTTTATTCAACAAGCACAGAAACCTCCGAACACATCTTGTCTGTAAACGATGCTCGAATATTACTGAGCGCATCCAATGACTTCAGGTTTACAGAAAGAGGACTGAATAATGAAGAATACAAGCAAAAAGCTTTGGAAACTTATAAACATAATAACAAGATTGCGACTGAACTGAGCAAAAAATATGGTAGCAAAAATCGAATGTGGAAATTTGTAAGGGAAAAAAGACCCGAGACCTGGAAAACTGATTTTCCTGACTATTATAAACATATAAGCGCTCAAGATTATTATACATTTCGGTTCATTCCCGATAATGTCACTTTTCTTGATTGGTTCGAAAATTCTTTCTCACAAGAACAAAAACAGGAGTTAATTGACAGAGTTGCCAATCCCGGATTTACCGAAAGCAATCTGGAGTTGCTGAATAAAACCTGGAAACTGAAATCTTATCAATTTTATGAACATGAATTAATTCCTGTCCCTGAAAATAGAAAGTATCATATTTACATGAACAAAGATACACTCAGCATGAGCGGAACCGTTGATTGTAATAGCACGGGTGGCAGTTTTTCTTTGGAAGGATATCAGTTGAAACTCAAGCTTGGCATTTCAACTGCTAAAGGTTTTTTAACATCAAAAAGTGCTGAACAATGGCTAAAAAGATTAGCTGAAAGAAACCCTTCAACGCCAATATTAGCATCACATGAACCACTAAAACCACCCTTAAAAATAGACAAGACCAAAAAAAACTCATCAGAGAGTATAAAAATAGAAAACAAATCACCAGAAACCACTAAATACAAAAAACATGAAGTGTCTCAACTTCTTGGAAAAGTCATAACTTATGAAATCAATGATGGTGAACTCACATTAATAACTGATTCAGCTGATAAGCTTATTTTTCAATTCTAAATAGCATACAAAATATTAATTCATGCTCTCCATGAACTTCATTGTGATATTTTCCGATCAAATTAAATATTGAATATTTCATCCATTTTATCTAAAATGAACAAAATGATTACAACTTAAACAAATGCATAAAATCACATCTACACAAGCAAAACAAGAATTCGGCGATGTCATTCTGCGTTCTCAAAGTTCACCCATCAGTGTTACAAAAAATGGAAAGCCGGTTGTTGTTATTCTTTCTGAAAAAGAGTACCAGGCACTGAAACTACAAAGCCTGCGTGCTGCCCTGATTGAGGGAGAACAAAGCGGAGACGCCGGAGAGCTAAATATTCAGGACATCAAAAACAAAGCAAGGAAGCAATTTATCGATGCACAAAATCCATAAACAGCATAAAGCAGAACAGGATCTAATAGATATCTGGCTTTACTCTTGCCAAAACTGGGGAGTGAATCAGGCTGATTATTATCTCGATCAACTTGATGAATCTTTCAAAATTATAGCTATGAATCCTGAAATTGGAGTGAAAATCGATTATATCAGAAATGGATATTTTAAATACCAAGCCAAAGAGCATATCATTTTTTACAAATACAATGACTCTAGCATCCAAGTTATTCGGGTTCTGGGAAATGATATGGATTATATCCAACATCTATAAGCCGTTATGTATTTTAATAACTCAACTGGTTTAGCAGATTCTTCGCTATCGATTCAGAATGACGACCAGAGATTAGACAGTTTCCTTTCCTGGTTTCTGCACTCACAACCCCGATGCATGTCAAGATTGTAGAGACGCCGATTTATCGCGTCTTTTTCACCACGGATGACAAACCAAACATAGACGCGATAAATCGAGTCTCTACATTTTTCCAATGTGCTTTTGAGTTAAACACCAGGCTTATGACGCGCTTAGTCCCAATGATTCATCATACATTATATTTATGAATGAACAATGCAACAATAATAGATATAATAAACAATATGATGATAAAAGCCAGAATGTTCCCAACCATTCCAACAGTCTTTGGCAATTTTATTGTAGCCATCCAAGACTTGTAATCTTTGTTTGATTTCAGTTCATTTTTCAGGATGCTATTTTCTTTATCAGATAATTTACTGCTGAGTTTTTCAATCTTTTTGCCTCTGTAATATACAAACTAAAACTAATAGGAACTGACCAACCAAATATCGTAGTAAGATTCATTGATTTTTAAAAACAACTAACTTATTTTTCATTGTTAATTTCTTTAATAATTTCCGACACGCCTGCCCACGATGTGACAAAGAAGACTTGAGCTCTTTTGACATTTGTGCCGCAGTCATTTGATTTTTAAAATCCCAAAAAATAGGGTCATAACCGAAGCCACTTTCTCCCATCATCTTTGGATAAATCGCTCCGCGCCAGGTTCCAAGGGAAATAACAGGTAGAGGATCGATGGCTGATTCCATATAAACCAGCACACAGATAAATGTGGCTTTGCGTTGTTCTAAATCCGGGTAAGATTTTAAATTTTTCAGAATTAAATCAATGTTATCCTGCGAGCTGCAACCAACTCCTGCATAACGGGCGGTATAAACTCCGGGTTGAAAATCCAAAGCATCAATCATCAGACCGGAATCATCAGCTATTGCCGGCAGTCCGCTGAGTTTAGCTGCATGGCGAGCCTTGATGATGGCATTTTCCACAAATGTGGTTCCGGTTTCTTCTACTTCATATTCCAATGTCTTGGGTTGTGGAATCAGCTCGATATTTAATCGAGTCAAATAAGATTGCAATTCTGACAACTTACCTTTATTTCCACTTGCCAGAATGACTTTTTTCATGATTCTGCCAATGCCTGTTTTTGTGCATCCAGCAATTGAAAAATACCAAATTCAGCCAAATCCAGCATTTTGTTCATTTCATCACGATTAAATGCATGGCCTTCGGCTGTTCCCTGAATTTCGATGAAATGTCCGCTATCATTCATAATCACATTCATGTCGGTTTCGGCAGATGAATCTTCCGGATAATCCAAGTCTAGTACTGGTTCACCGTCATATACTCCAACTGAAACAGCAGCAACTGCTCCGTAAATCGGATTCTTTTTAATAACTTTATCGGCCATCAACTTATTCACTGCATCCACCAAAGCCACATAAGCTCCAGTAATGGAAGCAGTACGAGTTCCGCCATCAGCCTGAATCACATCGCAATCAACCGTTATCAATCTTTCTCCCAAAGCCTCTAAATCAACAACTGCGCGGAGGGAGCGAGCAATCAGTCTCTGGATTTCCATCGTGCGACCACCTTGTTTTCCGCTAGAGGCCTCGCGACGCATACGCGAACCAGTCGAACGCGGCAACATTCCATACTCTGCACTCACCCAGCCTTGTCCTTTACCTTTCAGCCATAAAGGAACTTTATCCTCCACCGAAGCATTGCACAAAACCTTTGTGTTTCCGCATTCAATCAAAACCGAACCTTCGGCATGAATGGTGTAATTTCTGGTGATTTTGACTTTTCTCAGTTGGTTATTTTCTCTTCCGCTCGGTCTTTGCATTGTGTTTGATTTTTTGAAAGTCGTATTTTAGCTGATTTTAACCATTTATTGACAACATTTTATGCCGCATTCCTTGAAGCATTAATACTACCAAAAAAGGCTCGGATAATGATTTTTTCATAGATAGATTTGAGTTCATCGTTTCGTTCGCCTCGCTCCATCGCCTTAACCTGCATCAGGGCATATTGCTGAATGGTGATTAACGGCAATATGATGTTTTCACGAATTTCGATGGAAGCTCTGGTGTTTGGTGCATTTTCCAGAAGCTGTGTTTGTCCTGAAATTTCCAAAACCAGACGTTTGGTGAGTTGAAATTCATCATGAATATTCTGCCAAAATTGTGAAAACTTTTTATCATTTTGCAGATAGGAAGTCAGCGGAAAATAACTTTTGCAAAGCGATTGCATGGAGTTATCAATCAGCGTTCGGAAAAACAACGATTTTTTATAGAGTTTTTTAATTTCATCGAGTTTGCCATTATCTTCATAATGTTTTAACGCCATTCCCACACCATAAAAACCCGGAACATTTTGCTTCATTTGTGTCCATGCACCGACAAAAGGAATCGCCCGCAAGTCTGCAAGAGAGAGTTTGCCTTCGGACTTTCTTTTAACCGGACGAGAGCCAACATTAGTCAAGCCGTAATATTTCAACACTGAAACATTCTCCAAATAATCAATGAATAAAGGATCGTTTTTGAAATTTCTGTAGGCATCATATCCCAAATCCGCCAGATGACTGATTGTTTGCATTTGCTTACTATTCAACTGAGCCACATCTCCTTTGAATACCGAGTTTTCCAGTCCCGAACACAACAATTGCTCAAGGTTATAACGAGACGAGTTTAATGTGCCATAGTTTGATGAAATCGTTTGTCCCTGAATGGTTAATTCAATTTCATGATTGGCAATTTTATCTCCCAGCGATGAATAAAACTTATTGGTGTTTCCTCCTCCTCGAGCCGGCGGACCACCCCGACCGTCAAAAAATACAATATCCACACCATGTTTTTTTGACAATTCGCTGAGCTCCAGTTTAGCTTTGAAAATACTCCAGTTGGCTCGCAAATATCCGCCATCTTTGGTTCCGTCAGAATAACCAAGCATAACGAATTGTCTTTGCTTTCTCCGTTGTAAATGCTTTTGATAAACAGGATTATTGTAAAGATTGTTAAGAATTTCTTTGCCATTTGACAAATCATCTATGGTTTCCAGTAACGGAGTGACATCCAATGCCAATTCGGCTTCGTTCCAACCACAAAGCCGTGCTAACGCATAAACTTCAATGATATTTTTTGTGCTTTGTGTGTTTGAAATGATATAACGATGACAGGCTTCGACACCGTTTTGATGTTGAATTTCCTGAATGGCATAAATTGACTTGAGTGTTTCTCTGGTCAGCTCATCTTCAAAAATATCCGGCGGGACTTTTCCTTTTAAATTTTGTAAAACTTCGATTTGTTGTTTCTCAGACAAATTATCATAATTTTGTGGAACATCACTCTCAATTAAACCTGCGAGTCTTCCTTGATGAAATGCTGAAAAGATATCATCCAAAACCTTTCCGTGGAC
>JAGRJO010000063.1 GCA_020442725.1 Lysobacterales bacterium | reverse complement strand
CATTTCAACGATGGTAATTTCTGTTCCCAATGCCGAATAAACCGTCGCCATTTCCAGTCCGATGATGCCACCTCCAATGATTAGCATAGACTTTGGAATATCATCCATGCGTAAGGCATCGGTCGAATCCATCACTCGTTTGTCATCCCATGGAATGTTTGGCAGTTTAAAAACCTGTGAGCCTGCTGCAATAATACATTGAGCAAATGTGATGTTTTTACCATCAACCGACAAAGTGTGACTATCTACAAATTGACCGACTCCATTGACAACTTTGACTTTGCGTTGTTTTGCCATTTGTCCGAGACCGCCTGTGAGTTTTTGCACGACTGAATCTTTCCAGCCCAACAATTTATCTTTATCAATTTTAGGTTTGCCAAAATCCAAACCATGTTGCTGCATGTGTTCGGCTTCACGAATCACTAATGCTGAATGCAACAATGCCTTGGATGGAATACACCCGACATTCAGACACACACCACCTAAAGAATCATATCTTTCCACCAAAGTGACCTGCATTCCCAAGTCTGCTGCTCGGAAAGCTGCTGTATAGCCACCGGGACCACCGCCGAGAACTAATAATTCGGTGTCGTAATCATTTTTGTCAACAGCAGGTGAAACATCTTGAGATTCCTGCCTACGCAGGAATGACGAGTTATTTTTGGAAGGTGATGAAACATCTTTTTTAATTTCAGTTTTTTCTTCACTTTTATCAACAACCGCAGAAATTTCCATTCTGGCAATTACCATGCCTTGATTGACATGCTGACCTTCTTCAACCAGAATCTGAGTGATTTTGCCGGAATGAGGACTGGGGATTTCCATAGTTGCTTTTTCGCTTTCTAAAGTGATTAAAGAGTCATCGGCTGCAACTTCATCACCTTCGCTGACCAGAATTTCAATAACAGGAACATTATCAAAATCGCCCATATCAGGGACTTTAATTTCAATTTCTTTTGTCATTTCATTCTCCTTACAGCAGCATTTTTTTCAGGTCGGAAAGAACCGTGGACAGATAAACGATAAATCTGGCCGCATCCGCACCATCAATCACCCTATGATCATAGGATAGTGACAATGGCAGCATCAAACGGGGCTTCACTTCGCCTTTATCATTGAAAACCGGCTTGATCTGTGAGCGACTGACTCCCAGAATGGCGACCTCTGGTGAATTGATAATCGGAGTGAACGCTGTTCCGCCAATTCCACCTAATGATGAAACTGAAAAACAACCGCCTTTCATGTCAGAAGGAGCCAGTTTTCCATCCCTTGCCTTCACCGATAATTCAGACATTTCACGGGCAATTTCCATCACCGTTTTACCCAAAACATCCCTTATCACCGGAACCACCAAACCATTGGGTGTATCGACGGCTATTCCGATGTGATAATATTTTTTCATTATCAGGTTTTCTTCAGCAGCATCCAGCGATGAATTGAATTTTGGAAACTTCTTCAATGCGACTGCAACTGCTTTCACAATAAATGCTAAAGGTGACAAACCAAATCCCTGAGCTTTTGCCTCATCCTTACTGTCTTGTCTGAATTGCTCTAATTCGGTAATATCAGCTTCATCAAATTGAGTGACATGCGGAATTCGCACCCAATTGCGGTGTAAATATTTACCGGAAATCTTCTGGATTCGTGAAAGAGAAACACTTTCAATATCGCCATATTTTGAGAAATCCTCATTAACGGGTGGCAACACATCAAAATTGGATGCACCGGATTGAACAGTTCCACCGGATTGCATGGCTTGTTTGATGAAAGATTTAACATCATTTTTGGTAATGCGACCTTTTCTGCCTGTTCCGGGAATTAAGTTGATATCTGCACCCAATTCACGAGCAAATTTACGGATTGCCGGTGAGGCATGTGCTTTTTTTCCGGTCAGATTATTTGCCTGCAAAGTGACCGGAGGAGGTTTACGTGTAACCTCTTTGGGCATTTCTGCTGTTTCTGTTTTTGTCGGTTTTTCTACTTTCGCTTGCTCGGTTTTTTCGACTTTGGCCGTCTCATCCACAGCTTTTGGCTCTTTGTCGGTACTTTCGCTAATCTCCAACTCCAACATATCTGTTCCTTGCGAAACACTATCTCCGAGTTTAACCAAGACTTTCTTAATCACACCGGATGCCGGGCTTGGCACTTCCAAAGTCGCTTTTTCGCTTTCTAAAGTGATAATGACATCATCGACGTTGATGCTATCGCCCTCGGCAACAAGAACTTCGATAATTTCAACACTGTCAAAATCACCAATATCAGGAACTTTTATTATTTCAATCTGGCTCATGACTAAACCTCCACCGGATCAGGTCGGCTGGTATCAATTTCATAAAGTTTTTGGGCTTTAGCAAGTGCAGTTTTTGGTAAATCACCGGATTTGACTAATGCTGTTACTGTTGTATAAGCAATATGATTTCTATCCACTTCAAAGAAAGAACGCAACTCTTCACGAGTGTCCGAGCGACCAAATCCATCAGTTCCCAAAGTGGTATAATCCGCTTTAATCCAAGGTCTGATTTGTTCAACAAAATCGTGAACGTAATCGCTGGCAGCAATCACAGGTCCTTGCGCTTTGTCCAGGCATTTTTCAACGTGAGAAACTTTGGCTTTTTTATCCGGATTTAAGCGATTGTAACGATTGACTTTTTGCCCATCACGTTTCAATTCGGTAAAGCTGGTACAACTCCAAATATCACAAGCGACTTTAAAATCCTTTTGCAACATTTCAGAGGCTGCAATGACTTCACGAAGAATTGCACCACTCCCAAGTAATTGAGCTTTGATTTTTCCTTTGCCGGATTTGAGTTTATACATTCCTTTGAGGATGTCACTTTCTGCTCCTTTAGGCATTTCAGAATGATGATAGTTTTCATTCATCAAGGTGATATAAAAATAAATATCTTCATCATCAGCATACATTCTTTGCAAACCGTTTTGCATGATGACCGCCAGCTCATAAGCATAAGTCGGGTCATAGGAAACGCAATTAGGTACAGTTGATGAAATCAAATGGGAGTGACCGTCTTGATGTTGTAGTCCTTCGCCATTCAATGTGGTTCTCCCTGAAGTCCCGCCGAGTAAAAAGCCTTTGGCACGCATATCACCGGCGGCATAACACAAGTCGGCAATGCGTTGAAAACCAAACATTGAATAGTAAATAAAAAACGGAATCATTGCTGTTCCATAATTGGCATAAGCTGTCGCTGCTGCAATCCATGAAGAAACCGCACCGGCTTCGGTGATGCCTTCCTGTAACACCTGACCATTCGTGCTTTCTTTATAAAACATCAATTGATCAGCATCTTCCGGTGTGTATTTCTGTCCTTGGTAAGAATAAATCCCCAACTGACGGAACAGACCTTCCATTCCAAAAGTACGAGCTTCATCAGCAACAATTGGTACAATTCGATCTTTAATATTTTTGTCACGCAATAAAATAGCAAGAATTCTCACAAATGCCATTGTTGTTGAAAATTCTCTGTCACCGGAATCTCCCATGATAGAAGCAAATTTATCCAATGTTGGTATTTCCAGTTTTTGATAATCCACCACTCGTCTAGGGAGTGAACCGCCTAATTCCGCGCGGCGTTGCTTCATGTATTTGATTTCATCGGAATCTTCAGGTGGCTTGTAATAGGGAACATCATCCAAATCTTTATCTGCAATTGGAACATTGAATTGATCCCTGAAATGCCTCACAGCTGAAGTTTTCATTTTTTTCTGTTGATGAGTGATATTCAAGCCCTGACCGGCGTTACCCATACCATAACCTTTAACCGTTTTGGCTAAAATAACCGTCGGTTGCCCTTTATGTTCATTGGCAGCCGCATAAGCAGCATACATTTTATGAGGGTCGTGTCCGCCACGGTTTAATCTCCAAATATCATTGTCGGACATATTGGAAACCATTTCTTTCAGTTCCGGATATTTTCCGAAAAAATGCTCACGAACATAAGCACCGTCTTTGGATTTATAATTTTGATAATCACCGTCAACCGCTTCTTCCATACGTTTGCGGAGTAAACCTTTGTGATCTTTTGCCAGCAATGGGTCCCAATACGAACCCCAAATGACCTTAATCACATTCCAGCCCGCTCCGCGGAACACTCCTTCCAGCTCCTGAATGATTTTACTGTTGCCACGAACAGGACCGTCAAGTCTTTGCAGATTACAATTCACCACAAAAACCAAGTTATCCAGTTTTTCACGCCCTGCCATGGAAATAGCGCCGAGTGATTCCGGCTCATCGGTTTCGCCATCGCCTAAAAAGCAATAGACTTTTTTGTCAGTGACTGGAATCAACCCGCGATTCTGCATGTACTTCATGAATCGTGCCTGATAAATTGCCTGCAAAGGCCCTAAGCCCATTGAAACCGTAGCAAACTGCCAGTAATCGGGCATCAACCATGAGTGTGGGTAGGATGATAGCCCTTTGCCACCAACTTCACGTCGGAAATTATCCAAATCTTCTTCGCTAAATCGCCCTTCCAAAAAAGAACGGGCATAAAAACCCGGTGCACTATGACCTTGAACATAAAGCAAGTCACCGCCGCATTCGTGATCATGACCACGGAAGAAGTGATTGAAGCCGACATCATAAATGGTCGCTGCTGATGCGAAACTGGCAATATGACCGCCAAGTGAACCCGGACGACGATTCGCCCGAACCACCATTGCCATTGCATTCCAGCGAATGATTGCCCGAATTTTCCATTCCAAATCCGCATTGCCCGGTGATTTCTTTTCATTCTCCGGTGGAATGGTATTCAGATAAGCCGTCGTTGCTTCATAAGGTAAATGTCCGCCGGAACGACGATTCAAATCAATCAATTGTTCAATTAAAAAGTGAGCTCGTTCGGGGCCTTCTTCGTTAATGACTGCAGTTAAGGCATCCAGCCATTCCTGTGTTTCCTGAGCATCAATATCAATTTTGTTGGTAATATCTGTCATTTGTCTTTACTTCTCGTTTTTCTGTGCATCAATAACTGCCATCGCAGTCATGTTTATGATTCGGCGGACGGATGATGTGGGAACTAATACATGAGCGGCTTGTTTGCTTCCCAATAGAATGGGACCAATGGTCACTCCTTTGGTGAAACATTTAAGCATATTTATCACTGCATTCGCTGTATCAAGGTTTGGCATTATGAATAAATTAGCTCGACCACTTAGTTTTGAATTCGGGAATACAGCTTCTCTCAATTCTGGCATCAAAGCGATATCCGCTTCCATTTCTCCTTCAATTTCAAGCTCTGGAGCTTTCTTTCTCAAAATCTCCAAAACTTCACGCATTTTTTTCGGGCTTCTACCACCACGGGAACCAAAGCTGGAATAAGATAACAATGCCAATCGTGGAATTTTACCAAAATCTCTGAGCTTTTCTGCTGCCATTAACGCGGTTTCTGCAATTTCATCAGCATTCGGATCGGCATTCACATGGGTATCACAAAAGAAAAAGTTGCCATACTCGGTGGAAATTCCACTCACCGCCGAAGGTTGCTGAACATCCTCTTTGAGTCCTAAAACCTCAATAATATGTTTCAATACTTTTGAAAATCTTCCAGTAAGACCGGCCAACATGGCATCAGCTTCACCTCGTTTCACCATCAATGCAGCTATGACTGACGAACGAGTTCGCACTATGGCTTTGGCAATTTCAGGTGTAACTCCATTTCGTTGCATAATCTCAAAATAGAGATTCCAGTATTCACGAAAACGATTATCTTGTTGTGGATTAACCAACTCAAAATCTTTACCAATTACTAAATCCAAACCAATTCGATCAATTCGGCTTTGCACAACTTCAGGTCGTCCAATCAAAATTGGTTTTGCCAAATTATCATCCAGAACTGTTCTTACAGCCCGCAAAACTCTTTCATCTTCGCCTTCAGCATAGACGACTGTTTTCGGATTTTGTCTGGCTTTATCAAACACCGGCTTCATCATCAAACCGCTCTTGAAAACAAAATAACTGAGTTTATCCTTGTAATCCTGCATGTTTTCAATCGGACGAGTCGCCACTCCCGAGTCCATAGCTGCTTGTGCCACAGCCGGAGCCACATACAATAAAATTCTCGGATCAAAGGGTTGTGGAATCAAATAGTCACGCCCAAAACTTTTAGCTTCTCCACCGAAAGCCTGAGCTCCAACATCCGAGGTTTCCTTCTGAGCCAGTTCAGCCAAGGCATAAACGCAGGCTTTCTTCATTTCGTCATTGATAATGGGAGCACCCACATCGAGGGTTCCCCTAAAAATGTAAGGGAAACACAAAACATTATTCACTTGATTTGGGAAATCAGATCGTCCGGTTGCGATGATTGCATCAGGACGTGCTTCCAATGCAACATCCGGCATTATTTCAGGAACAGGATTTGCTAAAGCCAGAATAATCGGGTCTTTTGCCATTGGTATAATCATTTCAGCCGTCAATACTCCGGCAACAGAGACCCCTAAGAATATATCTGCCCCAACCAAAGCATCGGGCAAGGTGATATTTTTAACACCATGAGCATACTTTTCTTTTTTTGAACCCTTCTCAATATCACTACGCTCCTGATAAAGCACTCCTTTGGAGTCAGATACGATGATATTTTCGACTTTCATTCCTAAATCCACCAACAAATCCAGACACGCCATGCCCGCTGCCCCGGCTCCGGAAGTCACCAATTTAACTTTGGAGATATCCTTGTTGATAATTTTTAAAGCATTGATCACAGCTGTCGCAGTAATAATTGCCGTACCATGCTGATCATCATGAAAAACTGGAATCTTTAGTCGATTCTTTAATTTTTCTTCAATATAAAAACACTCCGGAGATTTAATATCCTCCAGGTTGATTCCGCCAAATGTCGGTTCAAGGGATGCAATAATATCAATGAGCTTGTCAGGGTCTTTTTCATCAATTTCGATGTCGAAAACATCAACCCCGGCAAATTTCTTGAATAGCACACCTTTTCCTTCCATCACCGGCTTGGCTGCCAAAGGGCCGATATCGCCCAAACCAAGAACAGCAGTCCCATTTGTGATAACAGCAACAAGATTTCCGCGTGCTGTGTATAGCGATGCTGTTGATGGATCTTTTTCAATTTCTTCACTAGGAGCAGCAACTCCGGGTGAATAGGCTAATGCCAAATCTTTTGCAGTTGTCAGAGCCTTGGTGGCTACCACTTTGACTTTTCCGGGAGGAAACTCTTTGTGATATTCCAAAGCCGCTTTTCTTATATCTTCACGTAAACTCATCTTGTCCCCTTTGAGTTTCGGGTCGCACCCGTGTTTTTGGACTGAGTATTTTAATGTATTTGCCAATATTTCTCTACGAGAATCCGTTATTAATCCACTGAAATATACAATCAAAAGGTAATTTCAAAAAAACTATCTACGCTAACCTTTACAAGAATTTAGACATATTAAAAGTCTTATCTTAGAATATTCAGTAACAATTTATTGTATATTAGCCAAATAAGTGGCAATATTTACTCTGGTTGTGGATAAACATCCATTCATTGAAAATTTTTAGAGGGTAATAATGAATATTCAAAATAAATATAAAATGCTATTATTGTTATTAATCAGCCTGAATGCATTTGCAGAAAACGAGAGTTACACACAATGGGTTGCTAATGGCAAACCAGAACTAAACTACGTACCAGTTGCACCAACTCAACCATCAGGTGCACTTGCCACATTTGGAGATTTAGCTTCTTTTCAAGCTGCGACACCAGGAGCAGTTCTGAATTTTGAAGATTTCGAAGGCGGAGCTACAGGACCGGGAGGAATCAATACATGCACACCTCCGGTTGATAGTAACTCAAACGACCCATGTTTCTCCCCCGGTGATCTTATTGGAGGTTTTAATTTAAACGTATCAACACCAGGAAATGACCTTGTTGCATTAGGTGATGGCTTTATCTTCCAACCTACAGTTGTTGTTGGTGCCAATACATTTACAGATTCCACTATACTCAATTTCACAAATACTGATGTAGAAGCTGTGGCGATGGAAATTACTGATAATGTTGGCGGTACAGTAACATTGACCGTATCAGGGAACTCCGGCGTACTTGGAACAGTTCCTGTTAATATAACAGGTGTTGGAGCTATGACATTTGTCGGCATTATCGCTGCAGAGCCAATCACCTCTATTGCAATTGAGCAGGATGGTGGAAACGGCGAGGTAATTGATAACTTGTATTTCGGTAGTCTTGTTCCTCCTGTTCCATTGGTTATTCCAACTTTATCGGGCTTCGGACTTGTATTATTAGGACTGGCTTTATTCTTTTTTGTTAGAAAAAGAGTTCAAGTTTAATAATACCTATTACAAGATTTTGAAACCAGAAAGGATGGTTCCCAAGCCATCCTTTTTTATTACTAATAATTAAATATTGATTATTTTTTACAAGATAACCTCACCTAAATAAAAACTCTTTATCTTTGCAACTGAATCAAGCAAAGGTCTCTAATATTCAAAAATCCAAGAATCCACTGAAACTATTGATTTCCTTGGAGAATTCCATTAGTGTTAATAGATATCAATTATTACAATTTTTTTTGGGAATCTCATGACGAAAACAATACGATTTTCTTTGGTACTGCTCTTTATAACTGTCAATTCTGCATTTTCTTCAATCTCAGAATACACCAAAAACATGGACAAGTCTTCCGGTTATTTCGACTATTATTGGGATAAAAAAACTGGTCGTCTATTGTTAGAAGTGGATAAGTTCAACCAGGATGTTTTGTATATTAACGCTCTGCAATCGGGTTTAGGTTCTAACGATATTGGTCTAGATCGAGGGCAAATTGGAGATCGTCGTGTCGTTCAGTTCCAAAGATTCGGCAATAAAATTTTAATGACTGAACGAAATCTTTATTACCGTGCTATTAGCGAAAATGAAATGGAGGTTAAGGCGGTTGAAGATGGTTTTGCTCAATCGGTCATTCTTGGAAGTGAAATTTTAGCCGAAAGCAATGACTCTACTTTGATTGATTTAACGAATTTTCTGTTACGTGATTCTCACGGAGTTTCCACACGATTGGCTCAAATGGAGCAAGGGAATTATCAAGCTGATAGTTCGCGTTCGGTGATTTATATTCAAAATTGTAAGAACTTTCCGGAAAATACCGAACTCGAAGCTTTGATTACCTTTCAAGGAAGCAATCCCGGAAACTACGTTCGATCCGTCACACCAACTGCCGAAACCATTAGTCTTCGTACACATCATTCGTTTGTAAAGTTGCCAGATGAACCTTATAAATCAAGAAAATACCACATTCGTTCCGGTGCGATTGCCCTTGTATTTAAAAACTATGCAGCTCCATTGGGAGAGGATATAACCACCAAACTGGTTATTCGTCACAAACTGGAAAAGAGAAACCCTGAACTTGCAGTCAGTGACCCGATT
>JAGRJO010000062.1 GCA_020442725.1 Lysobacterales bacterium | reverse complement strand
CCAAAAAGTTTGACGCGTCATATTTTGTCCTCTATTACTTAAAAAAACAAAATTTGATTTCTTGTTTTTAAGTAACCCGGAGCGATGAAACTTTAGATACTCTAATAAGTAGTCTGCTGCATATTCACCAATAGGAACTAACCTTTCTTTTGACCCTTTGCCCAAGATTCTCACCGTCCCTTGATTAAGATTCAATTGCATCAGCTGCAAATCGACAATTTCACTCACGCGCATACCGGTTGCATACATTAATTCAAACATGGTCTTATCCCGGAATCCTATTGAATCTGCCTCATCCGGAGAGTTAAGAAGCTGCTCAATCTGTTCTTCCGATAATGGTTTAGGCACATTTCCTCTAGTTTTTGGTTGTGTAATTAAGTCAAAAGGATTGCTTTGAATATATTTTTCTTTCTGTAAAAACAAATAAAATTGTTTAATTGATGATATTTTACGGGCAACGCTCTTGGTTTTAATTTTTTTTATTCTGATTTCATTTAGAAAATTTTGAATAATTACTTCATCAACTGATGTTAAGCGCTGGTTGGATTCTTCTAAATAACGTAAAAATTGGTTAACATCTGAAATATAACCGGAAATTGTATTATCTGATAGCCCCTGTTCAAGTTTTAAATTTTAAAGCATAAAAAAAAGCAGTAACAATTTCCTCATTACTGCTTTTCTTGCTCATTGACTCTATTCTAAATTAATATATTAGCCACCAGTTGACTCAACAGCATCTGTCAGGATTTGCTCTCTTTCCTGCTGAGCTTTCTGTCTGGCATATTTTTTCTCTAGATGATCTATCCATTGTATGGCATTTTTTCTCGCGTTTTTATAATTTTTAGCATGCTTTAAGGCATCAATAGCACCTGGAATATTACCAATCTCACTTTCAACCATTCCAAGCAACAACCATGTGTTTCCAAATTGTGTTTCAGTCAACCCACCTTTCTCAATGGCTTCTCTCAGAGCTTGCTTTGCTTTTTTCCAATCTTCTCTTTCGAAATAGATATTAGCTCTTTGAAAGTCGATTTTACCGTCTGTTGCCAATTTACTGGCCTCGTCAAACGCCTCAAGTGCCTTATCCATTTCAGCCGCTGAGTACCAAACTTTTCCTAATGAATCCCAATGTTTGAAACTTGGTTTAACAATACCTTTTTTAAGCCCGTCTTCTAAAACCTGTCCTGCTTTATAGGGCACTTCCATCAATGCATACATTTTATAAAGAGTTAATCGGTTTTTTTCGTCATCCAAGAGGCCATTTTTATCAGCTAGTACCAATGTCGCTAAAGCCTTCTTATCCTGCTTAAGATTAAAGTAAACACTATATAAACGAATCCAGTAATCTCTTTTATTAGGATTAATCTCAATCAACTTCTCTAAAACATTTGCAGCTTCTTGGAATTGTGAAAGTTCCATATGAAGAGAGTACAACATATACATCCATTGTTCTCTTGGCTCATCCGACAATGCAATTGCTTTAATAAATAAAGGTATCGCTTTCTTATACTGATTGAGTTGAGCATAAGCATTACCTTCCATTGCAAATGTTGTATCTTTGATTTTATCAGTAACTTTGTAGTATTCGTGCAATGAGTCTATTGTCTTTTGATACTGTCCAAGAGCTGACTGCAAACTCGCAACCTGAAGCATCAAACTGAAATGCGTCAAATTAGGTAAAGCATCAGAAGCTAACGCAGCTTGATAATGTTTAATGGCATCGGCATATTTTTCTTCACCGGCATCAATCCAGCCAAGATATTGCTCAACATTTGCTTTTTCATATTCGTTAAGCCTTTTTGCCATCAACTGGTTTAAGTCAACTCTCGCTTCATGGTATTTATTATCGGCAATCATTTCGAGAATTTTCTCAAACTTCTTATACACCAACTCAGTAATACCACCACTATTTTCACGTGTTCTTTCCGGATTACCGGTTAACTCTTCACCTGCAAAGACAAGTTGAGATGCTAAAACTAGGGTTACAAATATAATCTTTTTCATATTTTACTTCTAATTAATCTTTAGCCAGTCTAAATTCAATTCTTTGTGTCGCAATCTGAGTCGCAGCTTTCCCATCAACAACCTTGGGTTTAAACTTATATCTTAATATAGCTTTCAATGCTTCACGATCGAAAATTCGTCTAGGTTCAGAGTCCACCACTCTGGGATTCACCACGGTACCAATTTCCGTAATTGTAAACTCAATATCTACCCAACCTTCAATTTTCGCAATAAGTGCCTTACGAGGATAAATTGGAGCGATAGTCACAACAGGAATAATTCCACCTTCCTGATTCATATCAACACCTGAGCCCATTGGTCCCAAATAAGGGCCATCTCCACCAACACCCAGATTCAACGAAGGTATATTTGGTGTAGGCATATTATTTGTCACCGACTGATTTTGCTGTACATTCATCTTTGGTGGAGGAGGTGGCTCCTTCGGTGGAGGAGGTTTCTTCGGAATTCTACGTTGTTTCTGATTGACTTCATCATCAACTTTGACCGGTGAAAAATCAATAGAAATCTGATCCTTATCATCCGGTTTAGCATTCTTTGAACTATTCACCAAAAAGTGCATTCCAATAAACAAAAAGAATGTTATTACCACTGATGGGATAATTGATGTACTGCTTCTGACAAAACTACTCATATCTTAAACTCTTGTCAACTATTCCGTTTTTGTTGCTGCAATAGAGATTTTCTCAACCTTAGCAGCTTTAATCTGATCCATTACTGTCACCAAATCGCCTGTTCTTGAACCTTTATCAGCAATAATAACCGCTGATCCTTCAGGGTTCTCAGCATGCATTTTTTCAACAACAGCTCGAACGGCACGGATATCAACTTCACGTTTGTTAATCCAAATTTGTCCATTATCTTTTATTGCAATCAATATATTTCCTTTTTCAACTTTTTGAGCTGTTGATGCTTGAGGACGATTGACTGAAACCCCTGTTTCTTTTACAAATGATGTTGTAACAATAAAAAATATAAGCATGATGAAAACCACGTCCAGCATCGGAGTGATATTAATTTCAGCTTCATCTTCATGAAAATGTCTGCGTCTCATAAATTTTATGACCTCTTTAAGTGTGCCGGCACGATTTTACTATAATGTGACAGCAATTATTTATCTCAGTTCAATACAAGTTTAACCTTGGTGCATTGAATCTTCTAAATGTTCGGTTTCTTTTCTTGTTTTTTGTCTAAAAAATGTCGTGAAGAAAACTCCTGAAAGCGCAGCAATCATTCCTGCCATTGTTGGTATCGTCGCCTTTGCAACACCACTGGCCATCGCCCTAGCGTTTGACGTTCCTTCCATCGCCATAATATCGAATACGTTAAGCATTCCATAAACGGTTCCAAACAAACCCAGTAACGGACTAATCGCCACTAACGCATCAAGAAAACCAAGGCCGGAACGTAAATTGACATTCGCTTCTGATACCATTTGCTCGCGAATCCTCCGCGCATACCAACTGGATCTGTCACTCCTTGCATCCCAATCACTTAGAATTTGTTTTCTTAGTTTTGGAAATGTGATTGAATAGAACCACATTCTTTCAACAATCATCAACCACATGAAAAACAAAACTGCCATGATGGCCCATAGTACAGGGCCACCCATGTCAATAAAGTCGAGAATTTTATACCAGTTTTGTTGTAACTGATAAAACATTTTACTTCTCCGCTAATCTGGCAATAATGCCCGCACTTTGCTCTTCAAGAACTTGTGTTTGTTTTCTAGCCATTGATTGCAATACTGAGTGCAAGATAGTCAACGGAATCGCCACTACCAAGCCAAGAACAGTTGTAACCAATGCTTGTGAGATACCGCCCGCCATCGCTTTAGGATCCCCGGTTCCAAACAACGTAATCATTTGGAATGTTGCAATCATACCAACAACCGTACCTAACAGACCTAATAATGGAGCAATAACATACATCACCTTAATGAATGACAAGCCACTCTCAAGAGGAGCTGTCTCACGCAATATGGCTTCATCCATTTTAAGCTCCATAGTTTCAACATCTGCATCCGGATTGTCAGAATAAACATGCATAATTCTTCCCAGAGCGTTGTTTGAACTTGGTGTTTTGCTCTTAAGTTGTTTTTTGATTTTAGATCCGGAAACATACAAACTGATGAATTTCCACAAAGCCAACAGCAATCCAAAAACACCCAATCCGATAATTACATAACCAACTTCTTTACCTTGTTCCACTTTTTCTTTCAAACTTGGAGTTTGGACAACCATTTGTAAAATTGTACCTTTGGTATAGTCAATAGGAGCATTTACCATTGTACCAGGGGCTGCATTGACAAAGCTGTTTGCCATTTGCTTATATTTCCCACTTGGTTGTTTTGAAAGTTTATATAAAACACCTTTATTTGACAAACCATCTGGATTCCATGTTAAGAAGTTGCCACTTGCATCAAATGCATTGAATGCACCTAAACGAATCACACTGACATTCTCTTCGATGTCGCCTTCAGAGTTCAGAACCGGTGCAGAAAACTTAACAATCTTAGCCTGCTCAGAAATTTCTCTGGTCATTTCAAACCATAATTTTTTCAAATCATCAATGGTCGGCAACTCTTTCTTAGCTGCCAACTCAGATAGAAACTCATCTCTTCCAGTGATTTCTGCACTTGTCAAAGAGTTTTGTACACGACTTCTCAAATCACCGGACAGAATTTTAACCGTCCCTTGCATTTCACCTAAATTACCTGATCTCTCATGTAAAATTGTTTCTAATTCTGCGAGAGATTTTTCATTAGCATCAAACTCAGTTTTAAGCTCATCGGATTTTTTCTCTAAAGCTCGTAAAGTCGCTTCAGCTTCGCTCAACAATCTTTGTTGCTGATCTCTTTTGCTTTTGAATTCTGCCAAACGTTGCTTGTTTTCAGCTGAACTTTCAGTTGCTGATTTTCTAACTGCCTCAACCAATTCCGGCAAAGTCATCGCTGATGCAACGCTAGTTAAACCTACTAAAAATAATAATACAGTTTTTTTCATAAATTTAGTTTTCATTTTTATTGCCCTCCTGCGTTATCAGCAGCAAAAACAGGCAGACCTGTTAAATCAGGAGAAGCTTGTTTCTTTGCAATACGAATAGCCTCTTTAATTTCAGCATTGTATCGCTTGTCCAACTCTTCAAACTGACCTGTTGAGGAATTCCACCAACCGGAAACCTCTTGATTCAGAGTTTGATAAATCAAAGTAGTTCTACCAACTCTTAAAAAATCAACCTCTTTACCGTTTGGCAACGCATCCTGATATGACTCAACTGTTGAACCGTAATCTAACTCTATTCCATACGCTTCAGTTACTTTGCGATAAAGTTCAGAAGTGGTATATGCCTGCGATCCAATCATGCCTTCCAGCTCAGCAACTCTATCAAGCCTCTCTTCCTTTAAAAAAGGAATATCTGCTTCAACAAGCTGACCTAGCGAATCAATCATTTCAATAATCATTGGAACAACACCTCTGTTAGTTTGCTCCAAGCTAGTCATTTGCTGTTCAATCGAGACAATCTGAGCTCTTTGATCATTTACAACTGCTTCCAATTGTTTATTGTATTCTCTTAAACTTTCAATTTCATTAAGAACATTTCTATATTTTGCTGTCAACTCGTCGGTTTGATCGTTCAAACTGTCTATTCTTGTTTGTGTTGCTGCTGATGCATTATTTGTATCAACAACAACTTGAACAGCTGTGTTTAATTGTTGCTGTGCATTTACGACAATTGAGACAAGAGTCAAAAGCAACAACGTTACAATTTTACTCATCGTTTGTTTGTTTATGCTTTGGTTTAACATACCGTGTTTTCACTCTATTTTTGATTTATAGACAATCAGATGCAATTGATAAATTCACGAAAAACTTATCAGATATTCACCTGCACTCGATTTCAAGATTGCTAAGAATACAGTTCTTTGATTCAAAAGAAAAGGATTTATTCAACGATTTTTTGATTTTCTTGAATTTTTTTGATACCAAATTTTGTCGTTTTTCACACTTTTTTTTATTTGAAAAGCTATAATGCAAGTCCTTTTTATTCGGCAAAATTAATGACAAAACCTCCTGTCTGGAAGCACTTCGCTGCTTTCTTATATGATCTTTTCCCGGTAATAGGGATTTTACTACTGACTTCATTTATTGTTTTGATGATAAGGAACGGACAACAGGTGGAAAGACACACCTTATGGTTTTCCGCACTTGTTACTTTTGAAATTGCAATTTATTACATTTATTCATGGAAAAAAGGTGGACAAACTCTCGGAATGAGAGCCTGGAAGATGAAGATACAATCTGCGTCAAATGAAAATCACACCATTAATTGGAATCAGGCAATTATCAGATTCATTGTTGGTGTGGTCTCTACGTTATTATTAGGCCTGGGGGTTTTCTGGAAGCTTTCTCATTCGAAATCAACATGGATGGACTTGATTACTCAGACAAATACCGTGGTTTCTGAAGTTTAATTTATTTTTGGTTTTGAGTTTTCAAATACAACAAAACCATAATTAATATAAGAGACTGAGGTGCCACGGTCACTAAAGTTGGATGCACATTATAAACCTCACCAATATTCAACAATGTTCTGTGGCTTAAGTCCAAAACCACTCCAAGCAATATACCAGTCAATAGTCTTTGTCCAAATCCTCCGGCTCGCATTAAACCAAACAAAAAAGGCAACGCCGTCAAGGCCGTGGAGATAACCACCAATGGATAAAAAAACTTGGACCACAGAGCAATTTCATAATTTGCAGGAATTTTATTTTCTTCAACATGGAATTTTTTGAACTTTAGAATATCTCTGATGCTTAGGTTCTTAGGGCGAGAATGAGTAATACTAAGAATTTCCGGTTCAATCCTCGAGGGCCAGGTTAACTTTTCATATTTCTTGGTTTCAACTCCCAGTTCAACAAATTCCGTGACCTCAATATCAAAAAGCTCCCAACTTCCTTGCTTGTGAATTGCCTGTTTGGCCTTTGAAACTTTCTCAACTTGAAGACTTTCATCAAGTTCATACACAGTCACATCATTCATAACAATGTCTTTGTTTCTAATATCATAAGTATTCCCGGTTGGAACCGCATTAAAAATGACATTGTTATCACGAATCCAAACGCCTGTATTTGCACCAAGGCCAATATTTTTACTTATAGTTGTCGAACGATAGGATTCCGCTAACAATTTAGCATCAGCAGCAACAAATTCCCCAAGCAGCGATATTGGCACGAGCCAAGCCACTAATGTTACAATTGTTATTGAAGCTAATTTTAACTTACTGATACCGATCGACTGGACAATAACCAGCTCTGAGTTCGCAGACAAAAGACCCAGCCCGAGCATGACTCCAACAACAGCACTCACCGGGAACACATTATATATACTGCTTGGGATTACCAATAAGGTGTAATAAAACGCACTTCCAACTGTAAAATCGCCTTTTCCAACCTGATTGACCTGCTGAATAAAACTGATGAGAACATCAAGAGTCAGGAACATTAAGGCCGCCATCAGTATTCCCATACTAATTGACTTGAATAAATATCTGTTTAAAACTCCCGGATACATTATTTCAACTCGTCGACCTTATTAATCCTTCGCAAACCATACATTATGAAAATAATATGCACCCACCATCCGCCTATCCAACCCGGAATTTTTCCTTGAGCGATCATCGAAAAAGAGATTGCCAGAAGATACGAATAACATATATAAATCAACAAACCCAAAACCAAACTGGTATATTTTGCATCTCGAGGAGAAGTTTTTGAAATTGAAACTGCTAACATCAAAAGCACAACAGCAGCAATCGCACTTGACAACCTTTTATGAAATTCAGCTTTTTCAGTTAAATCAGTGGAATTAAACAACTCAAAAGTGCTTTTGCCCTTCTCATCAATATTCACCGATTTACCTTCCAGCTTTGGTAGCTTGATGTCATTTCTCTCAAAACGCATCAAATTGTATTTTTTCTTTCCCGGAACCCCTTCATTTCTAAAGCCGTTAAATAAAGAAATGTATCTTTCGCCATTTTCTTCATCTTCATATTGATAACCATATTCCGCAGTTAAAGTATCGACACGATCATCATGAGTCACATTAACAAATATGTTTTCCAGGCGCTTTTCTTCCGTGTTGATTTTACTGACATAAATGACCGAGTTGCTACCAGATAATTCCTGGAAAACACCTTCCTTCAGACCCATCAACGAAATGTCTTTACTGGCTGCTCGTGTTAATCTTTCTGAAGTTTGCGAAGCAAGTGGTAAAATGACCGTAGAAATGATTAATAGAAATATAAAAAAGAACACTATTTGTGGCAAATACATTCGCAAAATATGACTTGTTGAAACTCCGGAAGCATGATACATCACCAATTCCTGATTTCGGTACATCTGTCCAAGCTTTGCTAAAACTGCCAGATAAAGAGATAAAGGCAAAAGAATGGTTAAGCTGTCAATTGTCCGCAAACCGAGCTCAATATAAAGCATAGAGGTCGGCAATGCACCTCTTGCCACAGCACGGAGAGACTCAGCGAACAACTGCCCGATACTGAAAATCAGCAAAACAATCAGAATTGCCAAAAATGCTCTGAATGTTTCTTTCCTTAAATATCCGGCTAGAATCTGCACTTATTTTCTCGTAAAGGGTTCACTATTTACTGGCACATGCTCTGTTAGTTGTTTAAAATGCACCGTTTATAAAACATTTCGCATAAAATTTCAGGTGGAATATTATCACACACTGAAACAATATTGGAGAAACACATGAAAATCACATCATCATTAACGAAGCCTTCCCAATCAACGACTGATGCTATTATTGCGGCTGTCTATTCTGATAAAAAACTGGATGATATCACCCAAGAAATAGACTCCATGGTATCAGGTAAAGTTTCACAGCTTTTAAAAAGCGGTGATTTTAAAGGCAATAGTGGAGAAGTGTTAACATTATTTACTGATAGTAACAAAAGAGTTGTTATTGTTGGCCTAGGTAAAAAAGACAAATGTGATTTAGGAGTTCTACAATCTGCCGCTTCCAGCGCAGTTAAAAGCCTGGTGAGCACTCCGGCAAAATCTGTCCAAAATTACATGACCGCCATTGATTTTGGCAAATTAGACAAAGAAATGGCTTGCAAAATTATTGCTATATCAGCAGCAAATACCACTTACCGCTATGAATCAACCAAGCATTTTGAAAAAGATAATAAACACAGCTTAGATTCAATGGATTTTTATGCCGATGAATCTCAAGAAAAAACCATACAACAAGCAAGCGCCATTGCCAAAGGCATTTCAACAACCAGACAACTTGGAAACCTTCCTCCAAATATTTGTAACCCCAATTATCTTGCGAAAAAGGCTAAAAAAATCAGCAAAAAATATGACAACTGCTCATTGACGATTCTTGACCATAAGGAAATGGAAACATTAGGTATGAATGCTTTGCTTGCTGTTGGGCAAGGTTCAAGCAACAAACCAAAGATGATTGTTTTAAAATACAATGGAGCGAAAAAAGAACAAAAGCCTCAT
>JAGRJO010000061.1 GCA_020442725.1 Lysobacterales bacterium | reverse complement strand
ATTTTCACTGATAGTTTTAAAAACACTGACAACATCGGGTAATAACACCAATCTGTTGTTGTCTGCCAGCAACTGGATAAAGTTTTTATAACCCTCATCTGCGCCAGAACCAGATAGCATATCAACCAAACTTGCTAAATCTTTGTTTGGTGATGAAAAAGCATCAATAACCTCATCAACAGAAGCCAATCCTGCCGAAACGGATAATTGTTTCAACCAAGACTCAACCAAGCCTTCTCCTTTTGCGTAATCAAAAGCTGCTTTAGCATAAGGTCTTGCCAGAGTAATGAGTTCAGCCATGTTATATCTCTTTTACCAAATCATTCAATAAATCGGCGTGAACTTTTGAGTCAACTTCTTTGTTTAACAGTTTTTCAGTTCCGGCCAATGCCAAAGCTGAAACTTGTTTTCTCAAATTTTCTTTTGCACGATTTGCCTCTTGCTCAATCTCAGCAACTGCGGCAGCCATTTGACGGTCTTTTTCTGCCAAAGCTTCCGCTTTTGCCTGATCTTTTATCTTGGTTGCCATTTTGTTGGCTGATTCCCTAACTGTACTCGCCTGATCTTTTGCTTCATTCAGAATGCTTTCCGCTTCTTCTTGAGCCTTTTTCAATTCAGCTTCTGCTTTATTGGTTGCAGCCAAACCGTCTGCAATCTGCTTTTCGCGCTCTTCCATCGCACCAAGAATGATCGGCCAGATGTATTTCATTGTTATTAAAACAACAACAAAGAAAACAACCATTTGAATTAGTAGTGTGACATTTATACTCATTGCGATACTCCTAAATAAATCTAATTAACAACTTTGCTATAGATTTATATTAGCTTGCAGTTAAAGGCCCCAAAAACGGGTTAGCAAACGTGAAGAACAGTGCCAAACCAATACCAATCATTGAGATTGCATCTAGCAAACCAGCGATTAAGAACATTTTTCCTTGTAGCATTGGTGCCAATTCTGGTTGTCTGGCAGACGATTCTAATAGTTTACCACCTAATATTGCAAAACCAATTGCTGTTCCTAATGCAGCCATGCCGATTATCATTGCTACTGCGATTACTGTCATACCTTGAATGTCAGCGATTAATGCCATGTTTTCCATCGTTTTCTCCGATTATATTATTTTGACGAAATTAAAAAAGTTAAATGATTAAATTTTTACTAGTGTCCAGTATCATGAGACTGAGCCAGATATACCACACTCAACATCATGAAAATAAACGCTTGTAATGTAATAATTATTATATGAAACAATGTCCATATTAAACCTAGGATGAATTGTGCAACTACCATTATAACCCCGCCAAATGATAACAACTGCTCAAGCCCATACCCTAAAGTAAACACAGCGATTAACATAAAAATCAACTCGCCTGCATATAAATTTCCAAACAAACGCAAACCAAGAGATATTGGCTTTGCGACTGTTTCAACTGTATTTAGTAACATGTTGGGTATAAACAAAACTATTTTTCCAACAATGTTTTTTGATTCAAAAGGGTGGCCAAAGTATTCTCTTGCATATCCACCAAGTCCTTTTTTAGTAAAATTATAGAACATTACTAACAATATAACTGCTGAAGACATGCCAAGTGTAATATTTGGATCCGTAGAGGGAACTACCCGCATATATTCTATCCCAACAACCTGACCTGTTGCCGGTAACAAATCAACTGGAACTAAGTCCATGAAATTCATTAGGAAGACCCATATAAATATACTTAAAGCCAATGGCGCAACCACTTTGCTTTTATAATGAAACAAATCTTTGACTTGTTCATTAACAAAACCAACCACCATCTCTACAAAGTTTTGTGTTTTAGAAGGGACACCTGACTTAACTTTTTTGGCAACCATGCCAAAAAACAATAGGTAAACAACTGCCGTTATTAATGTATAGACCAAACTATCCATGTGTATTGACCAAAATGACGAACCTTCCACTAATTCTAGTGTATTGTTCTTAAGGTGGTGTTCTATATAACCGCCAATATCGCTTGCGCCATCACTCATTATTTATACTCTTCACCTAAATAACATTAACAATGCTAAAATAAATACTATTAAAGTAGCAAAAAACCCCACAATCACTGAGAGAAAAGGAAGTGCTAATTCAGCAAAAGCCAAGTAAAACAATATTGCAACCACAAGGAATTTTATTGCTTCTGCTTTAAATATTCTTCCGGTAGTTAATTGCCCTGAACGAATTCCAAATCCAAAAACCATTCCGGCAAATACCAGACTTCCAACCACACCCACTAAAGACCCGTACAACCCTGCGATTGCTGATGTGAAATCAGAAACAACAAACAAAATTGCAAAAACAATCAGACCTACCAGCAACTGCCAAATCGGTATGAGAAAAACCTTCTTTTTGACCTGCGTGAAAGATAAATTATCACTCATACTATTGGTTTTTTCTCTCATGAAAAACCGGATTCATTTTACTTCCGATTTTTAGCCCCTGTTAAAAGCGGGTGAATTATATAGGTTTAGAGGATACAAAGCAACATTAGCAGATAATAATATAATGAAATAGCCACTAAATAGTCCCAACCTTTGTATCACTCTTATCTTTTACAAGTTGATGACATTCAGTTAAAATTCATTCTCCATAAACTATAATCTCAATACTTTAAGATATTGTTATATGATCATGAAAAGAATCCTCTCCATTCTAGCTATCATTTTTATGCTACAAGGCTGTGTCTCAGACTATTATCGTTACAGTGATTACGATGATATTTACTATGAAGACGACTACTACGGATACGATGATTATTACGGTTATGATGACTATTATTCATACAATTACTATCCCGATCGTTGGGGTGTCAACTACAGCAATGTCTATTACAGCCCATATCGTTATCCGAGAGTCGGCTTTTATAACCATTACTACTATAGCCCTTATAGCTACTGGGGAAGTTATTCTCCGTGGGGATATGTTTCCTACAATGATTATTATGGATGGAGTTTTGGAATCGACTATTTTTGGAATTCTTTTTGGGATTCTCCGAGCAGAAGACATCACAATCATTACTACAATCCTTATAACAGCTATTACTATTCCAGTTATTGGGATAACTACTGGAGAAGCTATCGCAACGACAGACACATCTCAGCTCGCTCAGAAGTGGCTCGTATAGCTGCAAGAAACAATCATGGCTATAGCAATAGATACACCAACAACCCAAGACACACATACAGAAGCACCGAACCTAACAGTCGTGTAAGTGTGAATAACCGTGTTTCACCAAACACGCCCAGACCCAACAGCAGGCAAAGAACAACTGAGGGATACTCCAGCCAAAGACAACCGACAACTCGCCAACCTTTCACAGAGTCAAATAACCGATATAACAACAACCGATATCAAAACTCTTCGAATTCACAGACATCGTACAGGGGCAATACAAGCAATAGGCCATATACACAAAACCAACCTCGCCCACAGGAGCAAATGCGCCAAAATTCAAGTACAAGCTACAATCAGGTCAGAGAAATTCGCAGGGGTAGTAGTTACTCTAATAACCACAGAACCATAAACAATCAACAGAACCAAGGTAGTTATAACAGAAACATACAAACTAAACCTCAGATTAGCAATCGCCCTGTTGTAAAACCAACTTACAGAAGCACAATATCAACTCCTCAGAATCAAGGACAAAGAGTTCAACCGTCCTCACCAAATCAATCGAAACCAGTTGTGAATGACAATAGCAAACCTGCTGTCAGGCCAACACGATCAAACACGGATCGCTCATCCAGTCGAAATAACAAACCCTCATCATCAGAGAGAAACTCTTCTTCAAGAGCTCGTTCTGAAATTAAGGGAATAAGATAGTTTCAATGTGAACGTTATTTGGAATTCTAAACGAACTCTTCGGGGTTCGTTTTTTTTATCTGTGAAATGGTGGTTTTTTTCGCCAATACTGAATCAACAAAAACCCACTCAGCGCTCCGCCTAAATGGGCAAAGTGCGCGATACCATCGTTTCTTGATGTTAGAATATTGAGCAATAATAGCACCCCATATCCAATAACCAAATATTTAGCCTTTACCGGCATCGGTGGTAAAAGTAAAAAGATTTCGCGTTCCGGCCACATCATTCCATAAGCCAACAACAAGCCAAATACCAAACCTGAAATTCCTATTACATTCGCATTAACAAATATCATGTGAGTGATTGCAGCACCAACAATACAAACAAATACAAAAGTTAAATATCTTTTAGCTCCCCAGTATCGCTCAATCTGAGAACCAAACATCCACAATGCTAAACCATTGAAAAGCAAATGGGCAAAATTACCATGCAAAAAAGCATAACTAATCAATTGAACCGGGTTAAATCCGTAATTAAAACTTTGTAATACGAAAAAATATAAATTCACCACATGTTGCAGAATGAAAACCACAATGATAGAAATTAACAAATAACGGGTAACCACCGGTATATTTCTTAAGTGATAGTTGAAATTGTTTTTGGCGTTTCGTAAAAATCTTTCGATTTGATATTTATTCATTGCTGTGAAAAGCGATTAGTTCAGCTGGATAAATAATGCCATCTTCTTTAATTTCAAGAGAGACAACCGCACAGTCCGATGGGCTCATATAGATTCTTTGTCCAGAAAGGTGGGTGACTAATTCGCTCAATGTAGGATTGTGCCCAACCAATAACAATGTTTCAAATGGCGAGTTCTCAACTTGTTTGAGCCACTCTCCGGAATACGTTGAATAGAGTTCTTTTTTTGTCTCAACACAATCAATCACGCAATGGCTGCAAATTATTTTTGCAGTTTGCGAGGTTCTCTCCGCAGCCGAACATATACAAGCTTGTATTTTTTGTGACAAGTTTTCTGAAAAGCTTTTTATAAAATCGGCAGTTTGTTTCACTGCTTGAATTCCTTTTTCTGTTAAAGTCCTGGCAAAGTCTGTTTCCGCATGTGAGTTTGCATACCCATGTCTGACTACAAAAATGGTTTTTCTTATCATTTTAAGCTAACGATTTAACCAAGGAAACATATCGCTTTACCACCTCGTCATTAGTTAAGGTATTATCAAGCTGCTTGATTTTCTGACTAATTTGTTTGACCAGAGGTGCATTTTTCTCTTTACCCATTTCAAATGCCAATCCGCAAAGTTTAGAGTCAAACTTCTGTAGTTCAAAGAAAAATTGCTCCTGTTGTTCGCCAAAAAATTTTCTGGCACTAATCATTGATGGAGATACATTTTGAATTTCATTGTAAACATTGATACTGGATCGGGCATAATCTTTCAGATCCGCAGCAACATTCGCAGTATCAATGTCACAAGCAATATATGCCAATTCTATATCTGTATCAGAAAATTCAGTATTATCAACCAGAAGATATTTCAACAGTTTTCCATTATAAATATTGCCTCTGTTGTCTTCGCTACGTCCAAATGTACTACCGTGAATCATGAGTTTGAGTACATTTCTATGTTCTTTTGTTATTAAATCTTTTGTATCATATTTTTCCAAAAGTCTTAATAATTCCTGAAAACTAGCTTGCTCATTTGAACCGACGCAATCACTCACATTTGGAGTCTCGGATTGTCTTAAATCATGGCAACTGACAAAAAGAGACAATAATGTCCAACCATAATCTGGAATTTCTGAACCCTCTTGCAATGCTGAGATTTTTATAAGGCGTTTGAATAGGTCATCAATATGCTTTTCGCTATGATAACTTCTAGGATTAAGGCTTAAAGAGCCATTTCGTAATGCCATTCTAGCATAAGCAATAGTGACAATTTTTTTTGTCAATTTTCGTACATGTTTGTCACCAACTCTTGGTTCATACCACTGATACCACAATCGTAACGAATTATCCGTGGCAGTCGCCTGATCATGCAATAATGCCTCAGCCTGAGCCATTGAGGCAATTCTTTCCTCTATCAAATCAGGTGGAAACATTGTTGAAATAGTCGGCTTTTAAAATCATAGCCAACTATTTTAACTTGCGATAATAATTATGCAAGCAAAGAAAGACTCCTGCAACGAATGCACAGGAGTCCTTACGGTTCATTTTATCCGAAAATGGATTTAAAGATGAAGAAGAAAATAATCGACAATACAGCACCGGCTGGAATTGTTATCAACCAAGATGCAAAAATTCCTCGAACAACTGTCAGATTAATTGCACTAATTCCTTTCGCTAAACCGACACCCAGAACGGCTCCAACCAAAGTGTGAGTTGTTGAAATTGGCATTCCTGTTGATGATGCCACAACAATCGTCATTGAAGCACCCAACTCTGCAGCAAATCCCCTTGAAGGAGTCAGATGGGTGATTTTTTTACCAACAGTGGCAATCACTTTTCTACCATAAGTAGCCAGACCGATAACGATACCGATACCACCAACCAGCAATATCCATGAATCCAATGCTGATTTCCCTGTAATCATTCCGGTTTTTGCTGTTGATACAACCGCTGCAAGAGGACCTACCGCATTAGCCACATCATTTGAGCCATGTGCAAACGCCAAACCACTCGCGGTAATGACCATGAGTACTGCGAAAACTTTTTCTACAGTGTAAAAGTGGAAATCTTTTTCTTTCTTCTTGTTGGGTTGAATTTTACTAATGAAAATTGCACCGATTACAGCCACTACCACGCCAATCAATGCTGCATAGAGATAGGCTTCTTGTGAACTAAAACTAATATCTGAAACGTGTTTCAAACCCTTTTTGATTGTTACTAATGTCATAAAAAAAGCTGTTAAAAAGATATAAAACGGCACATATCTTTTTGCTTTTGTTAAAGGATCATCAGTACGAAGAATCAAAACCTGAACGCTTTGGAATAACAAGAAAGCAATAACTCCGGAAGTAAGTGGAGAGACTACCCAGCTCATTACAATACTTCCCACCTGACCCCAATTCACAGCATCCATTCCGACGCCAATTGCGGCAAAACCTACAACTGCTCCGACGATTGAGTGAGTTGTAGAAACCGGCCAACCTTTTTTGGACGCAATCAACAACCAGATACCGGCCGCCAGTAATGATGCCAGCATTCCGTATATTAATAGCTCAGGTGCCCCTTCAAAAGTTGCTGAGTCAACAATTCCTTTACGAATGGTTGATGTTACTTCTCCGCCGGCAAGAACTGCTCCGCCAAATTCAAAAATTGCCGCAATAATAATTGCTGTTTTAATACTAATTGCTTTTGAACCAACTGAAGTTGCCATCGCATTTGCAACATCGTTTGCTCCAATACCCCAGGCCATAAAAAGCCCAAAAACACCTGCAAGGGTGATAAAAACAGTTTGATAATCCACAATATTTCCTCTTGATTACTTCGCCAATAAGATTTCTAAGCGACGACCCACTCTTTCCGATTGATCAGCGATTCCGCCAACCTTGTCAATTAATTTGTATAAAAACATAACTTCAACTGCATCCAACTGCTTTTCAATTTTAAATAAAGCTTGTTGCACAGAGTCTTGTTTGTTATCTGTTTCTGTTTCGAGCACATCAAGTTTATCAATCAACTTTTGAACGAGGTCGACTTCTGCACCTCTGAAACCAGTTTCATACAACTCATCCAATTCATTGACACTTTTACGTGCTGATTTCGCTGCATTCACACAAAGCTCAACAAACTCCATAAACTCATCAAAGAATTCTGCGGGAATCTGGATTTTTCTTTGTTTGACCATAGCGGATATGCTTTTAGACAAATTAGCAATTCGATCTTGTACCAAAACGAGCTCAAGCAAATCTTGTCTCGGAACCGGCATAAAAAGACTTTTCGGAAGATTGGAGCGAATTTTCAATTTTTGCTCATCCGCCTCATTTTCTAATTTGCGAATCTCTGCATTGATAGATTCAACTTTGCTCCAGTCATTCAAATTGGCAGCACGAAATAAATCCGGCAATAACTCAGCACTTTTATAAGCTGTTTTTATATGCCCCTGAATTGGAAAAACAGGTGATTTTCCCAACATTTCAGAAATAATATTTTTGACCATTGTTTCTCTCGATAAAATGAATAGTTCATTTTACCTCAAAACGACCTTCAGGCATTTTTATTTGGAAACAATAATTTCGAGACTTATTACAAATATAACAAATACTTCAATTTTGTAACATAAATGTCATATTTGATTTTAGAAAGCCTATACAAACCATTTATCAGGCAGTTGAGGAGGTTGATATTCTGACAAATAATCAATCACATCCAACACATTTTCTGAAACATGATAAAGCTGTCGGTATTCCGGTTTCGCAAACTGTTCTGAATAAATATGATCAAACATATCGAGCAATTTATCGTAATATCCTCTGATATTAAGAAACACAATCGGTTTATTATGATAGCCAAGTTGCTTCAAGGTCAAAACTTCAAACATTTCTTCAAAAGTTCCAAAACCACCGGGCAAGCCCAGAAAAGCATCAGCCCTGTCATCCATAATGGCTTTTCTTTCCCTCATTCCTGTTGTAATAATGAGCTCGTCATCAATATCGTTAACAACATTATCTAAATTGAGAGCTTCAGGGACCACGCCCAGAGTTTTACCACCGTGTTGTTTGACACTACGGGCAACTTCTCCCATCAATCCAACCATTCCTCCGCCATAAACCAATTGAAAACTTTTCTCAGCCATCGCTTTTCCAAGCATTCTCGCAGCCTCGAAGTAGTCTTGGTGAATGATATTGCTGGACGAACAATAAACGGCTAATGATTTCATAATATTCGAATTTGAAAAAAAGAGCATTATAACAACATTTTTACAATCGAAAAACTTTACCAATAACTCATTGATATACAAAGAATCAACAGATAAACCTTGAAGTCTAATCATAAGACCTTAGAATTGGTGTTCTGTTTGTATCTATTAACCACATGAAATTATTTGTTTTATTTTACTCCCTGTTAACAGCACTCATTGTCAACTCTCAGGAGCAAACTAACGTTTCTTCACAAGTCGAAAATGATAAAACTCAGTTTTTACGAATTCAGTATAATGAAAACAATGCCCCTCAGTATCTACAATTGGCTAATGTGAGATACGCTCCAGCCAACAATTACCCCTCAAATGTTTATGTGGACTTAATCAGTGCTGTTCATGTTGGTGATAAGTCATATTATGAGTCTCTCAACTCCTTATTTAAAAACTATGATGCTGTGCTCTATGAATTAGTAGCTCCTGAGGGTACAAAAGTTAGCGATAAAAGTGCAGGTGAGGGCAAAAGCATGTTGTCAGCGCTTCAGCATGGTATGAAAAATGTTCTTGGTTTGACTTTTCAGCTGGATGAGGTGGATTATGATGCTGAAAACTTTGTCCATGCAGACATTTCACCGGACGATTTTGTCAAAAGCATGGATGAAAAAGGAGAATCGTTTTTATCCATGTTTTTGCGTATGTGGCTAGTTGGTATGCAACAGCAAGCGACAAACCCAAATGCAATTAACGATATGGATTTGATATTTGCCATGTTTTCAAACAACAGAGAAGCTAAGCTAAAGCAATTAGTGGCTGTTCAGTTTATTGAGATGGATCCGGTAATGAATGCTCTAGAGGGCAAGGAAGGCTCAACCATTCTAACAACAAGAAACCTGAAAGCATTAAAAGTATTAAGAGAACAATTGGATAAAGGCCATAAAAAGCTCGCTATTTTCTATGGCGCTGCACACATGCCTGAAATGGAAGAACTGCTTATTACCGACTTTAATTTCAAACCGGTGAAAACTGACTGGGTTAATGCAT